>CAZYMW010000013.1:0-11040 GCA_964648605.1 Candidatus Woesearchaeota archaeon
GACCATGGTCGATTCGTTCTGCGAACACAAGCCAGATATATCCTGCAGGGTCGGCTGGAAAGCGTAAAGATTGTCAAGTGTGTATACTCTTATCAGTAAATAAGCGCTGAAACCGGCGAACGCTACTATTATCACAACGTAGATGTAAAGCAGTTTCTTTGCAGTTTTAAGCCTGTTCATAAAATGAGAAGTTAAACTCTTTCATCACCGCGGTTGTACACCTGTTTTGGCTGCTGTTTATGCATATGTTTGTGATGTTACGTCCAAGATCGCTGTAAAGCGGCGTGTATACGGCGCTTCCGAACGTAGTAACGTTTGAGACTAAATTGAAAACGTTGTCGTTACACGCCTGCTTGAACGGGAAAACCAACGAATGGAATCTAAAAGGTACGTCCAGATAAAATGGATCCGCTATGCTACTGCCATTACTATAATCAAGTACATATTGTGGTATCGGAAGCAGATTTATCATAGATTCGAGCATTGCACTCTTATTGATGGTTGTGAAATTCGTCGCACTATTGTTGATAGTAGTAGCATTCATTATAGCCGTGTCATTGAACACAGGATAGAAGAACGAAGAATTTTTTAACGTAGAGTTTTCTACTGCTGTATACGCATAAGATAGAAGTGTTTTGGTCTGGATGAAAAGAGTTTCCACAGCAGTAATGTTAATCACGTTCGAAGATAGGTTGTACAGATACTGTTTAATATCAGAGCAACCAGGCAGACTCTCGTTGGATTCACACGCAGTTAAAAGACCCACACCAGAAACGAAGGAGATGTACTCTGCGTAATCCGTGCTGTTCTCCAGCTGTTGCAACAGAGGTATGTTCATATATTCTGGCTGTATCCCAAAATCGCAGCCTAAGATTATCTCGTTCGTGCTATTTTGAACCTGGTAGAATGAAGCAAGGTTAGTGCCGTTCTGGAATCCATTCGCATTCAGGAAAGCAGCTGTTGCGATCGAATTGCCGGCAGTGGAATTATTATTGGATCGCACGCTGTAAAGCGCGCCCCCAAAGGGGTAGACGTATAAAATCACGGTAAGCGCTGCCATAAAGACCACCGTTGCAAGAAGTGCCAGCGTAATTCTGTTATTCTTCATCGCTGCCTCCAAAATCTGTGGCGACTCGTAAGTTTCGAGCTTACTGCTTCGATGACAAGAGCGATTCCCAGGCTCTCAACCATACAGGTTTTGTCTCCGCAGGTATCCGTTTCCTTCGGCTGGTGGATCCCGCCTTCTGATGCTGCCATAATCTACTATATCGCATGCCGTTTAAATTCGTTGCAGATAATGGTCCGCTGTTCATACTAGCTTTCTCTGCAGCTCTTTTGCATGGAAATACAAGTACACTTTCTTGCCGGTTTTTTCACCGAGTATTCTGGATAGAAGGGCAATATCCGCGTTCTTAACTTCTGCTATGCTTTGTATACCGTGCGTATACAACCGCCTCGCTCTGACCCTGCCTATCTCCGGTACAGCGACAAGACGCACAAGCTCATCTTTTATTCCGTGCTTTATCCGGATCGACAGCCTGGAGATCTGGGTGTATTTGACTCCCAACGCCTTAAAAAGCTCTTTTAATCCGTAGCTTAGCCAGCGAAGACTTTCAAGCACGGTGTAGAACTCGCCCGGGAGTATGTTATACTTCTCTTCTATCTCCCGTTCGCCTCGTTCGTTTATCCATTCCTCGATAACGTGAGCCATTTTTATAGCGGATATATATCTGTCATATTCGATTATATTCTGATCTGTCATAAGATCGAGCTGATGACTCTCATCCTCATATTTCTGAAATTCGATAGGCGTTATCCTAAGGAATTTGAACTCCTCTGAGCAGAAGAGCAAGTGCAAAAGCGAGAAAGAATCTATTCTGCCGTGTTTCTTCGCCTTCTCTGCGAACTTCATGAACAGAACGCCGGTATAAGGATCGAGGTAAAGCCTATTGACAAGCTTCCCATAAGAAGTCGCAGAAAACTTTCCATCTTCGTCTTTTATAAACCCGTATTCCTCCAGGAAGTCCAGCGCATCATCTATATACGACCTAATATCTACACCGAACTCTGAGATGAAAAGATCGTCGAAGAACTCATACACCGCTTTTTTTGATGCGTATAAATCCATACTTATCAGTGCGAGCACGTACTTTCTAATCGCAACCTCATTGTTGAATTTCGACACGATTGGTTCTATATCCCCCTCGAAGTACTTCTTGCGTATTAACTGCTCGTCTCTCTCGTTTCTAGCAATGACTATAGCTGTGCCTTCTGTATCGTATTTTGGCCTACCAGCTCTTCCAAGCATCTGCTCCACTTCGAGCGCAGGCAGTGGTTCGGACCTAAGATCACCGTACCTGTAAACCGACGATATGATGACCGTATTCGCTGGCAGATTTACTCCTAAGGCAAGAGTAGGCGTAGCGACTATAAACTTTATTAGTCCAGCCCTGAAGGCCGATTCTATGAGTTTTCTTTGCTTATTTAGCAGGCCGGCGTGATGGAAAGCTACCCCCGACTTTATAAGTCCGCTCAATTTTTCGCACTGAGACGTCGGACTATCAAGAACATTAAGTACGCTATTCGATATTTTTTTCAGTTGTAGAACTTCATCTGGACTCAGTGTACTAGCAGTTATCCCAGAAAGTGCCTGTGCATTTGATACAGCCGTCTTTTTCGTCTGCGAGAATATTATGGCTTGCTTGTGTCTTTTCACGAGCTCCATGGCTATGTTTAGAAGCGGATCGTCTACGTTGTTTATTTTTTCCTTCTTCCCATTGATAAGTTCCCCGTCAAGATATATTTTCTTCACGAGTTTCACCGGCCTGAAATCGCTCTTTATAAGCTTGCAGTCTAGCCAGTCCGCTATATCACTTCCATTGTTTATCGTTGCACTAAGTCCTATAATCTGGGCGCTTGGGAATATTTTACGGTTCAATTCTATTAGGAATTCCAAAGTCGGCCCACGATCATTGTCTACAAGAAGATGGATTTCATCGTATACTATGCAGCCTACGTTCATAATATAATTGCGGGAGTTCCGAAGCATGCTGTCCAATTTCTCTGTGGATATGAATACCACATCATAAGAGCCTATCTTGAAATCGTCCGAAGTATAGTCTCCCATAGACAGAGCGGCTTTAATGTCCGGGTAATCGCTCCTGAAATCATCGTATTTCTCGGATATGAGTGCTCTCATTGGTGCGATATAGATCGCTTTTTTACCTTTTGACAGCGCATTAAGGATTGCCATCTCCGCTATAAGCGTTTTACCCGACGCAGTCGGAGCTGATATTATCATATTCTTTCCTGAGAACAACCCGCTTTCTACGGCGTTTTCCTGCGGAGGAAGAAGTTCATTTATTTTTCCTCTTATCCTATTGTATACTGCACTCGGTATCTTTCCTTCGAACCCCTTTAAATCCATACTACTTACCTTTAACTTTGCATCGGATTTATAAGTTATTCTAATAAACTTTTATATCTGGTGTATACCAATATATATTATATATAATTAAACACAAACGATATGCGAATATTGCTTTTGGGCTGGGAATTTCCGCCAAACTCTATAGGAGGATTAGGCACGCATACTTATGAGATAGTCAAATCGCTGTCGAAAAAAGGCGTGAAAATAAAGCTTATACTGCCATTTCCCTCCAACATGAATATAGGTGGTGTTGAATTCTACAGCACGAATCTGAGCGGATACTTTAGTATATATACTAAGATGAGATCCAGGATAGCATCAGCAGCTTACAACGACATCTACGACAAAGTAAACTCTTATTCCGATGCCGCTGTAGAGATCTCAAAACACCAAGAATTTGATATAATACACGCGAACGACTGGATAACCGCTCAAGCCGGCATAAAAATAAAGGAACTCAGCGGTAAACCTCTTTTACTTACGATGCACAGCACGGAGTACGACAGGACGATCGGACATCCTTGGGAATTCATATCCGAAAGGGAAAGAATCGCAGCGAATGCTGCGGACAGCATAGTCGCAGTCAGCGACAGATTGAAAAATGAGCTCGTCTCTATTTACGGTGCCAATCCGGATAAAATAACGGTCATACACAATGCTATAGACAAATCGAAATTCGACAGTCGAAGCCTAAAAAGAGGCTCCAAAGTGATACTGTATGTAGGACGGCTTTCTGTCCAGAAAGGGGTGGATCATCTAATACACGCTTTTAAGATAGTATCCGAACAGAATAGCGACACATTTTTATACATAGTAGGTGACGGGCCTCAAATGAGTTACCTCATAAATCTAACTATAGATTTAAAGATAAGCGATAAAGTGATCTTCTTCGGCAGGGTGCCCGATGACGTAGTAGAAAAATTCTATGCTATCGCAAGCGTTTTTGTAATGCCATCTGTATCCGAGCCTTTTGGTATAACTGCTTTGGAAGCCGTTGCATCGAAAACACCGACGATAGTATCGATACAGTCCGGGGTGTCAGAAGTCTTAAAGAATGTTTTTAAGGTGGATTTTTGGGATTCGAAACAGATGGCCGATATAATGCTAGGATTGCTTGTCTACCCTGCCGTTAAGGAAGAGATATCCTCTGAGGCATACAGTGAGCTGGCGAACTTGACATGGGACAATAGTGCGGAGAAGTTCATAAGCGTCTATAGAAGTCTTTTGAAATAGTGACCTTTAAGTCAGTCCTTCCGAAAGCAGCAATCAAATGCCGTTTCCTTCGGCTTTTCCTGCTTCAACGACGTTGCTTGCTTTGGATTGCTCCGAAGTAGAGGTATCATTTCCACAAGCGTTAATTTCCCTCCTGCCAAGGGTATCTTTTAACACAGCAAGACCTCTTTTTATAAAATCTGGCTATAATCTGAGCTATAACTCTGCATCTCTCTTGCGTTTCTTCCCCGGTTTTCTACAGCTGAATTATTCAACAAACATATCTCTGCAAAAAGGTTAAATTCAACAAATAATTAGTTTTTTGATGATAACGCAAAATTTGCCGTCGCTTCTATACCTTTTTCTCGTCATAATTCTAGGAACTATAGTAGGACTGGAAAACGAATACAGGAAACAAAGTGGTATAAAAATATACTTTGGACTTAGAACTAGCATATTCATAACGTTGTTAGGGTATATTTTCTCGCTTATTTACATCATGATAAACAGCGTAGACGTTTTGTTGAGCGGTATAATCGCCATAATAGTCATCAGCACTGCGCTGTATATCGAAAAAACAAACGTATCGCATGTTCCTGGTGCTACAACATACGCCAGTGTTTTCATAATGTTTTTTGTAGGTATGCTCGTCGGACTCGGCGCATATCAGTATGCGATAATACTGACAATACTTGTGGCTGCAATAAGCATATACAAAAGAGAATTTCTTTCGGTTATAAAGAAAATAAAAAGAAAGGAGCTTCTGGCTGCGATAAATCTCTTGCTTGTGGCATTCGTTATACTGCCCTTTCTGCCGGATGCTTACATAGGACCATATAATTTGTTTAATCCATTCGAGTTTTGGGTGATAGTTGCTACAGTCGGGTTCGTATTTTTCTTGCAGTATATGGCATTAAAGACGTCTAAAAGAGGCGTACTATTCTCTTCTATAATAGGTAGCCTCATCACCAGCACTGCTGTGGCATTCAAGCTTATAAGCATAGGCAACAAAATGAAGAGAGCTTCCAAGACTATAATCTATAATATAATGTTTTCGTCCAACGTTACAATGATACTTGTACAAGGTCTATTTTTCACACTGCTAATAACAGGATCAATGGCTATTACCTATCATCTCATCCCCGTCATGGTCGTGTCCTTAATACCTATGCTTATTTTTATGTATGCTGGTAGACACGATTTCGAGCATGATATAGAAAAGCCTGCCAATCCTTTCCCGATAATTGAGACACTGGAATTCGCAGTGTTATTCTTCGCGATATTCACTCTGTCAAGAGTCGTAGCGGTTTTTGATCCAAAGATGCTCGTGCTGTCCGTTTTTCTATCGGGTTTTGCAAACGTAGCCGGAACCGTATTTTCTATTTCATTTCTGTTCGCGCATCACGATATAACCGCCGCCTACGCTGCGATGCTCATAGGATTGTCGATAAGCGCGGGGTTGTTGATAAAAGCTGTACTGAGCGTGCTATCAAAGAACAGGTATATAAAACTAAGAGTCTTTACATATTCGATAATAATAGGTGTGGCTTCGCTACTCGCCTCTTTAATATCATATTATGGGATTTAAACTGGAATTCGATCCCGACAGGCTGCAAAAACTGAAACTTCTCAAAGAGAACGGTTTTGAGCCTTACGGTGGGAAATACGAAACGGATAAGCACGTCATAGAGATAAAACAAGATTTTGATAAGCTGGAGAACTTTGAAGTAAAGGTTGCCGGCAGAGTGATAGGAAAAAGGGACCACGGCAAGCTAAAGTTCCTCGATCTTTCCGATGAAAGCGGTAGCATTCAGATCTATATACAGGAAAAGGGGCTGGATAAGAAGGCTTTGGAGCTGCTTGTCTACATCGATGTTGGAGATATCATCGGTGTGAAAGGAAAGGTTATACGGACAAAGGCAGGCGAGATATCGGTAGATGCAGAAGATATAACTATGCTCAGCAAATCTCTGCTTCCTTTACCTTCAAGATGGTACGGCTTGGAAGACATCGAAAAACGATATAGAAAACGATATATAGATTTTATTATGAACCCCGATGCGAGAGAAAAGATAACCAAGAGTGCGAAGATTGTTTCGGCTATAAGGGAACTATTCAAAAAAAAAGGTTTTATAGAAATCGTAGTTCCAGCCCTTCAACCGATACCGGGGGGCACTAATGCCACACCCTTCAAAACGCACTACAATGCGCTGGATAGAGATCTCTACCTTAAGATAGCTTCTGAACTCTACCTTAAACGCCTTTTAGTTGGAGGATTCGAGAAGGTGTTCGATATCAGCAAGGATTTCAGGAACGAGGGAATCGATACAAGGCATAATCCGGAATTCATGATGATCGAGCTTTATCAAGCTTATGGGGATTTAGGCGATATGATGAGCATAACAGAGGAAATAGTAAAGACTGCTGCATTCGCTGCAAATGCGACCTACAGCATGAAATTTGGGGAAAACACAATAAACTTCGATAAATTTCAAGTAAAGACGATGGAGGACGGCGTGAAAGAGATTGTCGGCAACATCGGCGAGAAACAGATTATAAGCCGCGCAAGACACTTCAACAATAAAGTTGTTAGCTATGGCGAAGCCATAAACACGCTGTTTGAAGAAGAAGTGCAAAAAAGCATCATACAGCCGACATTCATAACAAAGTACCCGATCGAGATCTCCCCTCTAGCCAAAAGGATGGAAAGCGACCCGAGGTTCGTTTACAGGTTCGAATTATACATCGCCGGTATGGAGGTAGCAAACGCCTTCAGCGAGCTCAACGATCCGCTGGATCAGATAGAACGCTTCAACGAAGAAGCTGCAAGGAAGGAGCGCGGTGTAAACGAGACCCAGGAATTCGACAGAGACTTTGTAGAAGCTTTGGCTTACGGGATGCCGCCCGCTGGCGGAGTCGGCATAGGATTAGATAGGCTGCAGATGATAATAACCGGGTCAAAATCGATAAAAGAAGTCATAGCATTCCCACAGCTCAGGACGCTCGATGAAGAATAATTTTATAAAAAAAATAAAAATTAAAACTTGTTTTTTTTGCTTTTTTCTTAAAGATTTACTGTGTTCCTCTTCTTTTTGTAAAGCAATCTCTGCAATAAACCGGTCTGCCTTCCTGTGGCTGGAAAGGGACTTCCGTCTCTTCGCCGCAATCGGAGCAGGTGGCTTTATACATTCTACGCTCAAATCTTGCCATTTTTTCCTCCTATTTTAGAAAGAAATCAAGTCTCTAAGAAACTTAACTGCTCTCTATTAAATAAAGATGGTTTGTCAGCTTTATAAAACTATCGGTTTGATTATATCAGCTTATTAGATGTATAAATAAACCTTTATGATCCTTAAGAACACTAAGAGATCAATAAAATATGGCCCGACCGTGATTCGAACACGGGACCCCTGCTTTACTTAAAGCATATTAGAACACTCTTGTATAAGAGCAGTGCTCCACCGGGCTAAGCTATCGGGCCACGCTATGTTGATGTTCTACACCCTCCAAATAGTTTCGAAAGCGCGAATTTTAGGCACTCTACCCGCTTCCGGATCTTTCTGCTTCATCGACGTTGCTTGCTTCGGATTGCTCCGAAGCAGAGGCATCATCTCCGCTGATGTTGATTTACCGTATTCTTCCCGTTCCTTTACGGGATAGATTTTATATTTGAATACCATCATAGTTTATTAATTAATCTTTTATTTAAATCCATGCCTGCTTCCGAAAGTGCTGTAAATGTCATGGTGTATCCAGGAAAACCTGTCCTTTTCCGGGAAAATTTTCTTTTATCTGTGCGTTTTAGATGCTTATATAAATCATAGAATTTTTCTAAAAATAAATCTTTAAATAGTAGTTAACATCTATTATATAAAATGATGGAAGCTGTTAAGGGACTCGAAAAGGCGTTAATCGGACAAAAGACGCTTTCATTCAGCGTACGTGTAGCAAAGGAAGGGAAGGACATAGAAGTTCTAAACCAGTACACAGATCGGAAGGAAACTGTAAAATTAAACCTGTACCAAAGAATTGCACTCGTCTTGGGCATTGGGAGAGTAAAAGAAAGCGTAAGACGCTACGAAGGATGGTCTGGATCCATACCATTCTATGTTTTTAAATACAGGATAAACGGCGAGACTTTTCTGATGCTGGATTATCCCCACGGTTACGACCGTCGTTTCCGCACAGATTTCAAAGGATAAGAAGCTACGCTAAAGATATTAGAAATAGCTTAGTCTGCCTTTTCTTATTTTTGCGCATTCGCTGTAGTTGTGAGGATACAGTTTGCCCGTTCCAAGTATGTGTATGACTTTATAACCTTTAGATTTAAGGTAATCAGAAACCATCCATCTATGGCATCTCCAATAAAGACTTTCAGCACACATCATCGCTGTTGTATGTCTTCTCGTTTCTTCTTCGAGTGTAGCTATGCCATCGGCAAATTCTTTTGTCATCATGTAGTCTGCGTAACCCCTAAAGGATGCGTTTTTCCAGCATATATTGGGAGACTTTTTACCCAATCCATATCTTCTGCCGCCTAGATCCTTAAGCCAGATATAACCTATGCCGGATGCTTTTAAGGTCTTTTCCAGATTCTCCTTGTTGAACTGCGGGTTTGCTTTGGACCCGGGAAGGCTTCTTATGTCCAGTAGGAGATCGATGTTGTTTGATTTAAGGATGTATATGAACTTTTCTATCGGGAGAGTAGAATGTCCTATCGTGTATATCTCTTTCTTTTTCATGTCCTTAAAGTCTTAATTTATCGGGATCGAAGATATAATCTTGCACATGGTCTTTTACCGCCTCTCTGTTCGTCTTTAATCTAGAAAGAAATTCGTTTATGCTGTCAGCAGCTACGGTTTTCATCTCGCCGCTCAGCATCTTTCCAGATTTGTAATCCTCGTAAACCCTTTCCACCTTTTTGGTGTCGTTCTCGATCAGGTTATAGACGTTGAATGAAAAGTCTATATCAGGGTTGCCGCCGTATTTTCTCTGCTCCTCGATGGTATCTCTCCCCCCCGAAAACGCATACTTCATAAGCTTTTTCTTCACAGTTTTCTCATCGTCATCCAGAAATATCGCACTTTCAGGCGCTGAGGAGGACATCTTGGCAGAGGTCCCCTGCAATGCCGGCAGGAATTTCGATATTATCGAAGAAGGCTTGTAATATCCAAGCTTTGGCAGCACATCTCTAGAGACTCTGAAATAGGGGTCTTGGTCTATGGCATAAGGTATCAAACACCTCATATTTTTTCCACTTATAGCCGAAAGAATGAATGCCGGGACTATCTGAATAGCAGGGAAGAAGACTTTGCCTATATTGTCGCTATCGGTGATCCCGAACACAGCCTTTATCGTTGAAATTGTCGTGTGTTTTGCGACATCCGTTGCATAATAGTACAGAGATTTCGCACTTTCGAAGTCTTTTATAACGTGTGTTTTCTCTTTTTTGAATCCTAAAGAAAGTATATCAAGAACGTTCTCCTCGGCTGTTTTCTCCACATCTTTCTTGTCGGTTTTCTTTACGAGGTACTTCTCATCATCTGTGATCTGTATTATAAGGTGCACATCGAAAGTGTCCTGCAGCCATTTTGTGAACGTGAAAGGCAGAAGATGCCCTATGTGCATTTTTCCAGAAGGGCCTCTTCCGGTGTAAAGGTAGAATGTTTTGTTTTTATCGTAGTCGTCGAGCACTGCACCCAGATCCCTGTGTGCAAAGAATATCTTCCTCGACAAGAAAGGGTGCAATTTGCCGTGGGCGATTTTCTTTATCCTGTTTAAGAGACCGTCACTTATAAGATCTACACCAAATCTCTCAACGAGTTTTCTATAGGCTTCTTCATCCAGCTCTCCAGACACCTCCCAAGGCGTAACTTTAAGTTCTTTCTGCATATAATCTATACCACACCTATCTATTAATCTTTACAGCATCTCCCGATATTCCGAGAAGGAGCGCTGCGTTTTTGTGGAGAATGTTTTCCTTTTCCTCACTGCTCAATCGACTCTTTAGAATCTTCATAAGCTCTATCTCTTGGTCGGAATACGGGAAATCCGATCCGAACAGGATCCTATCAGAACCGACCTGCTTCACTCTCGTCTCGATTATTCTGGGAGATGAGACTATCGATGTCTCCACATAAACATTGCTGTGATCCGTTAACTTTTCGAAAAAAACGTCGGAATCGTTCGCGAAATGCCCGAAGACGAAGTTGATCCCGGGGTACGAAGACGCCAAGGCTATGGTTCTGTCCGGATCTGTATTCTTGTTGTTTTCTTTTCTGGAATGTATCAGCAGCGGTTTGCCGGATTTTTCTATCATCTCGAGGAATGCAGCCGTCTTTGTATCGAGAGGGTCGAATTTCTCAGCCCTCGGATGGAACTTGAATCCATTAAACATC
>CAZYMW010000014.1:0-10878 GCA_964648605.1 Candidatus Woesearchaeota archaeon
ATTTCTCAGCCCTCGGATGGAACTTGAATCCATTAAACATCCCAGCTAGTTCTTCCAGTTCGCCGACATCCAAAAAATTCGGATCGATCCTCAAAAATGGATGCATGCGGACGCTTCTGTACGCCGCGTTTTTGATGTTTTCTCTCATCAGCTCGTCATAAGATTCCTGCTTCATCGGAAAAATCACAGCAGCATCGACTTTGTTTTTATCCATCATAAACTCTATATCTTTTATTCTAAATCTTTCCGCACTACTTTCTGTGTGCAGGTGAAAATCGATTATCATGTTACCTTTGTCGCCTCTGCTGCTTCAGCAGCGGTCTGTTTTTTGCGGACGTGCAGGGTAAAGGACAAATAATAAGCATCGCCCCTATTATAATAGAGCCTTTTATATTCGGTGTTTATCCGCTCGCTTCTTGACAGAGGTGTATCATTGGTAAGAGCTCTTCCAAAAGCGCACGGTACTAGACGCCTCTCGAAACTGTAAGCATCTACGATTCTCCTCGACCGAAATTCCTCCATTATATCTATTATAGCCTTTTCTACTCTTGGGTTCTGCGTCGTGGTGGTGATCACATCGTACCCGTCCACGATCGCAGAGTATATCCTTATCCTGGATAGTTCCTTGTACAAGCCTTTGCCTTGCAGATACGGACTTATCACTGCGGCAGAAAGATTTGCAATTTTTCTTTTCGGTTTATACTTCAGTCCAGCGAACCCGGAAGGTTCTTTATTGGCGTATAAAACCAGCAACAGATCATTTTTGTATATGTGTTCCCTGACTTCGTCGCCGGACATACCCGGTCCGAAAGTTCTTATAGTCATGCTTACAAGGTCGTCAAGGATCTCTTTTTCCAGATCTTCAGCACGCTCGCTTCTTATATTGAATGTTTCCTCGCCACCGATACACGTACATATTTATGTTATTAGACTTTCCGTTCTTTCTTTCCATTATTACCTCCCGTTTGGACTCTACTGTCCAGTACACGCACAATAATCTGCCCACTTTTTGTTAGTCTAGCTCTCTTTTTTACCCCAAAATCTATAAGATCGAGGTCTCTAAGGATTCTTGCGTTCAGTTTAAGTGTTGAGAAATTTATACCGTACCTGCTTTCTATTTCAGTCAGCAGCCGGTAGGCAGATTTGCCAGGGACTTGCCCGGAGCTCGCGCAGGATGACCAGCTGGTTCGTGCCAACTGATTTTTCTATCAGCTTAATTATGCCTCTCGGAATCCGCTTTTCCATTGTATTATAATGACAATAACTTGTATTTAAATTGGTAGGATATTTTTAACTAACCTAACAACCCCCCAGGCGGACGAAAAATCAGGTTATTATGCCCTCCAACTCATTAAGGTCGTGCGCTATGAAATCAGGACGGTATCTGCTGTGCTTTTTTGATTTTCTGTATCTGTCAAATAATATCGCCTTCATACCGGCTTCTTTTGCGTTCTGGATATCCAAGTCCAAGCTGTCTCCGACCATAACTATATTGCGCGGATGAAGATCGAGTAGCTTTGCAGTCTCTAGGAAGGCTTTGGGGCCGTCAAACACTTTTCTGAACGGTATCGTCTCTCCAGCTATCACTATTATATCGAAATACCCTCCAAGTTTCGTTCTGTCTATCCTCTTTGTTTTGAGCCCATCTACGAAATCCCTCTCGCTGAGAAGCGCGAGTTTCTTACCTTTAGTTTTAAAGGCGTTAAGAATCTTAGTTGTATCTTCTTCAAATATCGGGTTATCAATAACGTACGAATAGAATGACCGTTTGTATGAATCAGACTCTCTGTCGGTAAGTTTTATCGATGCTCTTTTTGTTATCTCGCTTATCCACGAAGCATGGTCATATACCTCGTTACTGGCTATTTTCTCGCTGCAGACCAATTCGTATTCGTGGAATAATTTCGTCTTTCTAACACCAAACTTTGTAGATATTTCAGAGAATATCATATCATACGCTCTTGTCAAGGTACTACCTGTATCGACCAAAGTATAATCGAAATCAAAGATTATCCCTTTCGGGTTTATTTTATCTGCAGCGGACATTTATATTATAAGAGTACAACTGCTTTTTAAACTTTATTATTTTACTCTTGCTACTTTGTTCTTACTCCATTTACCTTTTTTGACATCCAAGAGTAAGCCCTTATCTTCGCGGTCTTACCGTAGCCGCAATGTGAACAGTAGTGCTTCCTCTTCAGGTAGGAGTCTTTGCCGCATCTTCTGCAAGTAATATGGGGTTGTTTTCTGTTGTGCAACCCCATTGATTTTGTACTCATACAGTAGGAGATACAAGTATTATTGTGTCGCCTCTTATAAAGACGTTTCCAAGCTTCCTAAGTGTGTCACCATTCTGTTTCTCCTCTGAATTCTCCAAAGTAATGTTTATATGCACATCAAAAGCTATTAATTTTCCAGTTATAGACCGCCCGTTCTTGAGTTCTATAAGGACAGTCTTGCCTTTAGCACTGTTCAGCAGATCGAGAGGCCTATTGTTTTCTGTCATTTTACTCGTATCCTCCTCCCGGTCCCATCGGCGGTTGAGGTGCAGCATTAGTCGATTTTCCTGCTGCTATTATATCGTCTATCCTTAAAATCATTACTGCCGCTTCACTGGCGCTTTTTACCGCCTGTTTCTTGGTTCTGAGCGGTTCTATTACGCCCTCTTTTTCCATGTCGCCCACTCCAGGTTTGTAAATGTCCAGAAGGTTTACTCCTGCCCATTTTTTACCTTTCTGGTGCTCAGCTCTAAGATCCACAAGTATATCTATAGGATCGAGACCAGCATTCTCAGCAAGAGTCTTCGGGATTATCTCCAGCGCATCTGCGAACGCACTTACGGCGAGCTGTTCCCTGCCTTCGAGTTTCTTAGAGAAATCCTTTATACGTTTAGATATCTCCATTTCGCACGATCCTCCCCCCGCTGCTATAGCTCCCTTGTCTTCTATTACCGATCTAAGGTCGCCAAGGCTGTCTTCTACGGCTCTCTGTGCCTCGTCTATAACGTGCTCCGTACCTCCTCGTATAAGGATTGTTACTGCCTTTGGATTCTTGCACTCCTCTATGAACGTTAGAGTCTCCCCTGCTATTTTTTCAATCCTTACTAGACCAGCCGATCCAAGACTTTTCTCATCTAGTTCATCGAGGGATGAAACAGCTTTTGCACCGGTAGCTTTTCCTATTTTTTTCATATCGTTTTCAGAAACCCTTCTAAACGCCAGAATGCCTGCTTTGGCTAAAAAGTGTTGCGCTGCATCATCTATACCTTTTTGACACAACAGTACATTAGCGCCAGATGCCTTGACTTTATTTACCATATCTCTAAGCATTTTCTCCTCCTCTCCGAGGAAAGCGCTCAGTTGTTCGGGTTTTTCTATTCTTATCTGAGCATCAATATTTGTCTTCTCGATTTCGAGCGCCAAGTTAAGCAGAGCTATCTTTGCGTTCTTTACACTATCCGACATGTCTGGATGGACCTTCTCCTTGTCTATAACTATTCCTTTTACAAGTCTGGAATCCGATAGTCCTCCTCCAGCTTTCTTTTCGATCTTTATATCATCAAGATCGACCATTTCCCCATCAGTAGTCGATGATTTGACGCGGAGTACGGAATCTACTATAAGAGAAGTTATATACTCATCCCCTCCAGAGCCCTTGCCGATGGTTGCTGTCCTTACTATCCTGGTCAGATCTTCTTTCTTGTTTATATCCAATTTCATGCTTATCTCTTCTAATATTTTTTGGGTTTCCTTAGCTGCAAGTCTATATCCTCTTGCTATTAGGGTAGGGTGTATATTCTGGTCGAGAAGAGTCTCTGCGTTCTTTAAAAGTTCTCCTGCTATTATAACCGCCGTAGTTGTGCCGTCTCCGACTTCCTCCTCTTGAGTTTTTGCAACCTCTACTATCATCTTTGCAGCCGGGTTCTCGACCTCCATATTCTTAAGTACAGTAACCCCATCGTTCGTTATTGTTATATCTCCTATATTATCCACGAGCATTTTGTCCATCCCCCTCGGACCAAGAGTGGATTTTACGGTATTTGCTATAGCTTTCGCGGCAGCTATATTGTTCCTCTGTGCATCTTTCCCGCTGGTTCTCGTGTAACCTTCGGGCAAAATAAAAATTGGTTGAATTCCTTCTACCATACGTTTACCTCCTTATTACAATTTTAAAGATTCCATAAGAAATCTTATGATTATCTGTATCACCAAAGTAGTATTTAAAGTTTTCTTATGCTGTTAGGTCGTTAAATAAGCGGCTTATAGAAAGCCGAAGACAAGGGATAAATCAAATATACATCTCTATTAAAAGCATTCTGCTTCTCATCTCCCTGTAACCTACCTCCATCGTTCAGCGCTTCGAATACAATGACGATCGCAATAAAAGCGATAACTCGTATAAAAGACTAATAATATGTTAGTGAGGTTCGCTTTATCTGAACAGTATTTTCGAAAGCAGGCATAGATTTAAATCGCAGACGGCATAATAAATTATGACGGCGTTCAAATTCAGCGTTTATCCTGTAAATGAAATTAACACCTGCGGAAACGATGTTTTTGTTTCCAATCGATCGGAAAAAAGCACCGTCGCCGGAGCAGAAAAAGTAGGAAGAGGTTGTCATCGTTTTAGGGGCTATAGATGGTAAATGTAGATCAGTTTGCTGGAAGTGAGATAAGGAAAGATTACAGGACAGGCTACCTTTCGATCGTGGTCCCCGGCAGATACAAGAGACCACACGAAGTAGAAGAGGAGGATCTTTTCAAAACTTCGGCGGAGCAGTGTCCTTTCGAGCCCGGAAACGAGAAAATGAGCACAGAGATAATGCACTACGGTGATCCATGGCAGATACGGGTGATAGAGAATAAGTTCCCCGAGTTAAGCCCATACACGCCATTTTTTTCTGAGAGCAAAGACAGAGGAACAATAAAATACATGGGTGGATACGGTTACAATGAGGTTGTAATCGAAAGTCCGCATCATTCGGATGTGCTCGAAGATTTCCCCATAGATTATCTTATTAAATGGCTTGACATACTTATAGAAAGGGCAGATGTTCTTTATGCTAAGAGGTATATCAAGCACGTAAACATTTTCAAGAATTACGGTGCAGAAGGAGGGGAGAGCATAGGGCATCCTCACACTCAAATAATGGCTTACCCTTTGATCGCTGGTAATGTGAAGAAAGAACTAGCAAAAACAAAGAGCTATTCAAAAGAGAACAGCTCGTGTCTTTACGAAGATATATACGAGACGGAAAAAGTCCGATTCCTAACGGAAAACGGCAGTTTCTTCGCCATAGCTCCGTTCGGATCGAGGATATCTGCTGAATCTATGATAGTACCGAAAAGACACACGAATTATATCGGAGACCTCGCTCAAAAAGAAAAGAGTGATTTCGTGTCCATTCTATCGTCTGTTTTATCCTTTAACAAAAAACTCTACGGCAGGATCGCTTACAATTTCTCCATCCACGACATTAAGACAGACCCGGGATTCCACATGCATGTAGAGATATACCCGAGGATGTCCTCGCTTGCAGGGGTTGAACTCGGCCAAGGGATCTTTGTCAACACCGTAACTCCGGAGGATTATGCAGACGCCTTTAGAAAGATGGTGCTTAACTCTTAGATTCTAACAGGAACTTTCTTGCATCCATAGCCGCCATAGATCCCCATCCT
This sequence comes from Candidatus Woesearchaeota archaeon, assembly GCA_964648605.1. Classification (GTDB taxonomy): domain Archaea; phylum Nanobdellota; class Nanobdellia; order Parvarchaeales; family Parvarchaeaceae; genus Parvarchaeum. Next base: position 5,679 of record CAZYMW010000014.1, read on the forward strand.
GCTGCTATAACGGCTTGTTTGTATTTCCTATCCTGTACATCACCAGCAGCGAAGATTCCTTCTTTGCTTGTTTTTGTGAAATCGTGCGTAACTATATAGCCTTCCTTGTCTAGCTCCAACTGTCCTTTGAACAATTCTGTATTCGGAGTATGCCCTATCGCTACAAAAAGACCATCCGTTCTCAGGTCTTTCGTTTCTCCCGTTTTTACGTTTTTTATCCTAACACCAGAAACCTTCTCCTCTCCAAGCACATCATCTATAACCGTGTCATAGATTATTTTTATCTTCGGATTTGATAGTACCCTATCCTGCATAACACCACTAGCTCTAAAGCTGTCTTTTCTATGGATGAGCGTGACGCTCTTTGCGAATTTCGTTATGTAAGAGGCATCTTCCATAGCGCTGTCTCCCCCTCCGACCACAACCACGTCCTTGTCCTTGAAAAAAGGTCCATCACATACAGCGCATCCGGAAACACCTTTTCCTACGAGTCTACTCTCGTTTTCCAATCCGAGCCACTTTGTAGTGGCTCCCGAAGCTATTATTATCGATTTAGTCTCGTACATTTTACCGCCTGCGTATACTTTATACGGATACGAACCCAGGTCGACTTTAGTGACATCCTCATCGATGCTTCTGCATTTTACGCTCTTTACATGCTCGTACATCTTGTCCATAAGTTCAGGTCCCAAGATAGATATGAAGCCTGGATAGTTTTCTACTTTGGATGTAAGTATAAGCTGCCCTCCCGTTTGAAAACCGCGTATAAGTAGGGGGTCAAAGTCATCGCGTGCAGCGTATATAGCCGCGGTATATCCTGCAGGACCAGAACCGATTATTATAATTTTTTCAACCATATGTTTCTCATACTTATTCTTCCATATTCTATATAAATATGTTTTGATCTCGAGAGGCCAGTGCACAAATACGCGATTTGATCTCAGTCCGATGGTACAGTCCTGTGTTTCCTTACAGAACGCACAGCAGAAAGCCCCTATCCTTTAGATGGGAGAGGGTGTCAAAATAGTTTGTCCCAGGCACATCTTCATTAGAACTGAGAACTGTTATGTTCGTAACCTGTTCTCTTGATATTGAAAGAATTTCGTGTAACCGAATCATGCAGCTGCATATAAACAACTCATCTTTTTATACCTCTGATGTTCTATCTATGCATGGATGGAGAATATTTTTTGACTGAGGTATCCTTTGAAGCAGGAAATAAAGTAGGCGGTATATGGACAGTAGTTACATCGAAATCTACCTACATCAAAGAGAAATTCGGGGATAACTATCTAGCCATAGGCTTTTATAATCCTGCTCAAGCAGCAGTAGAATTCATAGAGACCGCACCGCCCCAGTTTGTAAAAGACGCGGTTTCTGAATTTAGGTTAGAGGGGGTAAAGATTTACTTCGGAAAATGGGTATCGGCTAACGATGCAAATATAATACTCATAGACTCGAGAGAATTCGAGACAAAACACGGGGATGCGATAAAGAAAGAGTTCTGGGATAAGTTTAGAATAGACTCTTTGAATTCGCCTCAAGATTATACAGAGCCATTAGTATGGTCCTATGCGGCAGGTGCTTTTGTCGAGGCGTTAAATAAGAATCTAAAGATGAAAATGGTTGTACAGGTTCACGAGTGGCTTTCAGCAGGCGTTATCCTCTACTTAAAATCTAAGGGCGTCAGAGTGCCTACCGTTTTTACAGTTCATGCTACCGTTCTTGGAAGGGCATATGCCTATTCCGGAAATGACACGTTCGAATTCGTCAACAACAACAAAAGCATAAGCCCAGATATGCCGTACAAATATGGAGTTGCAGCAAAGCATTTTATAGAAGTAGCAGGCGCTATGAATGCAACCATATTCACTGCAGTTAGCAGAATAGTGCAGAAAGAGGCAGAGGTTATACTAGGCAAAAAAGCCGATTTCGTGACATTCAACGGTATAGACACACAAAATCTTCCATCAGAAGACGAGTTAGAGAGCATGAGAACCACTGCCAAGAACAAGTTTGCGAACTTCATTAACTCCTATTTTCTCCCGTACTACGATATATCATTCAAGAATGCACCAGTATTTCTTACCAGCGGTAGATACGAATTTCTGGACAAAGGCTTCGATATATTTATAGACGCTCTAGGAAAACTGGATAAGATTCTACCTGAAGATAATTATGTGATAGCTCTTATAACCGTCCCTTCGGGTACAATCGGAGTAAAAGATGAGGTTGTAGCCAATTATCTTACTTATATAGCGATAAAATCCGCACTCGATGCGGATCTGAAGAACTTTGATCAGCTCGTATCCAACAACCTTGCTATGATAACAGACAACATGAGCATAGATAAGGCTTACAGCAAAATACAGAACGATATCAGGAGGATGGTGTCACAGCTTCGAAGGCTGAAACTGACCAACCCCCCCACATGCCCTTTTAAGTTGTCGTATCCTGAGGATTCCGATGCGATACTAAACAGATTGAGGTACAACGGATTGGAGAACAGAGTTACGAATCATGTAAAAGTTATATTTTATCCAAAATATCTTACAGTCGGTGACGAGCTTTTAAACATCACATACAACGAAGCTTTGTCACTGTCGACAGCCGGGTTCTTCCCGTCAAAATACGAACCTTTTGGTTATACTCCTCTCGAAGACGCAGCGCATATGTCTATAGCTTTCACCACAGATCACTCCGGATTTGCAGACTACGCACAGTATCTTTTCAAGAACAGCCTCACGGGTATAATCATAGAACCTATGCTAGATCAAACACGCGACGAAATAGTATCAAAGCTTACATCAGACATGCTTAAGATCGTAATGATGAGTGAGGATGATAGATTCTCCCTCAGGTTGTCCGCAAGAAGAACCGCAGAAAACTTTGGATGGGATAAATTTATCTCTAATTACCTCGAGGCTTACGAAGCCGCTCTCGAGAGGATCCCATAGTTTTAAGTTCCTTGTCTAAACTTGATAATATATTCATGTAATTTATATACGCAAGATAAGGGTTCTCATAGGCGTTGAAATACTTGTGTATATCGCCGTCTGCGAACCACTTTGTACACATATAATAAAAATTATCCGATGTCTGGAGTATTCTCCATTTCTTTATCAGGCTGCTATCCTTGCTTTTGAGAACGGTGTCCTTCATGGATTTCAGCTTCTCGAAAGCCTCGATTTGCATCCTATTGCCAAGCCACGCAGACAGATCTCTATCGATATCAGCCCACGACATTATGTCTGGAACATCCATGATCCCTACCGATTTGATCTTCGCAGTATCCGTGACCGTGTTGAAACCTACTCCTCTTTTAAGAAGCTCGGTAGGGAGTACGTTCATAAAATCGAATATCCCCGTTTCACGCCACTGGTGTTCTCCAAACGTCTCATAATCCATAAAAAGATTGATGGTATCCCCATCCGCTTTGGCTATCCAATCTGCATACTTATCGGCCGTCAAAGGCCACTGGTTCCATTCACGTAAGGAAAATCTGAATGCTATATCATCGCTCAATCTATAATTCCTGAGCAATACATTTATCTTGCCTGAAGGAGGAGCACATACATAGTTTGGCGATCTCCAACCAAGATACTTATCCCAGCCTTCTGCCAGAATACCATCGTATCCAAGTTTCGAAACAGTATTGGCTATCTCGTTGGAATACATAGCCTCCGTGTTTCTGAAAACAGATGGTTTAAAATTGAAATATTTTCTTATAGTTTTTGAGTGCTCGTCGATTTGTTCCTTGAATTCGTTTTTGTCTATAAGGAAAGCCAAAGAGTGATAGTAAGTCTCGCTTAAGATATCCATTCTGCCGCTGTCAAATAACTCCTGGAAAGCATTTATAACCTCTGGTCTGAACATTTCGGCTTGCTCAAAAAAAGTACCTGTGAACGAAAAACTGACCTTGAACTCTGGATGCTTTTTTATAAGGCTGGTCAGCAGCTTTGTCATAGGAATGTAACATTTGTCGCTTACCCTGTTGAATATGTGGCTATTACGCTCTTTGTCAAGTATATCCGACGTGTCTCCAAATGAGAAGACCCTTTTCAGCCTGAAAGGCTGGTGCACTTCAAAGTAAAAAGTCACTTTCGCCATAGTTTATCAAGTAATAATATGAAAACACAAGTATAAAAGAAGGCAGAAACCGTAGAAATCTACAACACTGACAAACATTTATAAAAACAAAATCAAATAGACTTGTGCGCCCTGATAGTCTAGAGGCCAAGGACATCGCCCTTTCGAGGCGAAGACCCGGGTTCAAATCCCGGTCGGGGCAATTAGTTTTGATTCCTACCACTTTAGCAAGCCTCGTGTAAAAAACAAAAGTATATATAATATCAACTGATATTATAACTGGTGAATAAAATATGGCAGAAGGAACTAAAAGTATTGTAAAGATGATTAATAGAAAACCTAGCATATTCGCTAGATCTCCGACGCTGCAAACGGTACTTATGGTTGAGAGCTTCATCGACAAAAACAGCGGCGAATATAAAAAGACCGAATTATTTCACAAATTGCCGCACAAGGTAATGTGGCAAACGTTTCAGGTTATAATGGATTATCTTGAAAGTATACACAAAATAGCTTACGACAAAGAAGGATTTGTAGTATACATCTGGGGCCCTGCCCTATTTAACAAAGTAAAGAGTCGCCCCGCAATTAGAGTATGAAAGCAAACAAAGTAGTCTTTATAGATAGTTCTTTGGAAAAAAGTTTTGAACAACTATCAGATAAAGACCCAGTCAAGAAAGGTATGAAAAGAGCGTTTCATAGCATAGAAGAAGACGTATTTTGTGGCAGAAATGTCAAAAAGAAACTTATTCCTAGAAAATTGGTCGAAAGGTATAAAATAAACAACTTATGGATATACAATTTGCCGGACGGATGGAGACTTTTGTATTCAATTACTTCGGGCGGGGAGATAGAAATAATAGCTGCTGTGCTTGATTGGATGGACCACAAAGATTACGAAAGATTGTTTGGATTTTAAATACGCAGCATATAAATATAAGTTGCTATATCAATATATCATGTTGGGTAAAAAATGAATTTTATCCGACAAAAATAAAAAATAACAGTCTATAAAGCCGAGGGAGCATGACTCCTTTCTTAGTCCCGGTCGGGGCGATTAGTTTTGATTCCTACCACTTTAGCAAGCCTCGTGTAAAAAACAAAAGTATAT
>CAZYMW010000015.1:0-10666 GCA_964648605.1 Candidatus Woesearchaeota archaeon
GTGTAAAGGTCTTAACGGATAACTGGTACCTCACAAGCATTTGTGTAATGGGCCCGAATCTGCATTCTGTTCCAGTTTAAGGCGCTTTTCTCAGGGCGTAAATGACTTCGGCCGTCTTATAAACAGAGCCTCGGCATCAAAAATGTATGAAGACGATGCCTATGAACAAAGCTAAAACCAGCGCTGCTATTACCGCTTCTTTGGTATGCTTGCCGGTTATATTTTTGCGGACTACACTGCTCACTTTAGACAGCTCCATTTCCCGCATGAGCCCGAAATAATAGAACGTGGAGAAAAGGATTATTGCGAACAGCGCCACAACAAGGTAGACATAACCCTGGATCAAAAGCGTCTGAAAAATGAGGAGCTTGCCGAAGAAACCTATCGTCGGCGGCAGACCGGACAGCGACAGCAATCCGATGAAAAGCCCTATGGTCGCCATTTTAGACGTAAGGAACATTCTTTTCGAGTCTTTCTTGTAGATTATGCCGTTATCCTCGAATATTTTATACGCAAGGAACACAAGAACATCGGCAACAGCGAAAGTGAACACGTAAAATACAGCTGAATGCACCCCGAAAGAGTTCAATACGGCTATAGCGATAAATGCGAACCCAGCTTGTGCTATACTAGAATAAGCCAATATTCTTTTTATTTTTTCCTGCACAACGGCCATAAAACTGGCGAAGAATATTGTGGCGACGGCGAGAACGATGAATATGGTGGAGACGAAAGCCGACGACAAAGGCAGAGCGAAAAAGAAGACTCTTATCATCGCCACTAGCCCTGCAGTTTTTGACACGGAGGAAAAGAAAGCTGTAACAGTCCCATCGGAAGCCTCATAAACATCCGGAGCCCACATATGGAACGGGACTATAGTCGACTTAAACGACAACCCTGCAATAACCAGCCCGACTCCTGCTATGAAAGGGAGATAATTTTTTGTGGATGTGATGGAAAAAGAAAGACTGCCGGCGCCGCCGTATATAAGAGATGCGCCGAATATGACTATTATTATGGATAGGAAACTTATCGATACGTATTTCATCGCGCCTTCGAGCTGTCTATCTGTTTTGTGGAAGAAAGCCAGCCCGTACGATGCTATGGATATCATCTCTATTGCGACTATAAGGGATATAAAGTTGCTGGCTATAACTACGAGCAGAGCGCCTAAAGTTGCAAAAAGAAACAGAAAGTCTATGAAAACGCTATGCTCGCGCGAATCTGCCATTATAAAGATGTATATGGCTATCGCCAGGAAAAGTATGAAGCCGTTTATAAAACTGCTGTATTGCATCGAAGAAAAGAAAGTCACATCCATATTGCCGAAAAGAAGCTCTGCAACGAAAGCCGCAACCAGTATAGACAGCGTCAAGTAGTGTATTGCTCTTCTGCTGTCTACTTTCAACAGGATTCTCAGAAAATCGGCGAGTACAGCTATAAGCACTCCGCCTATCATCACATACTGCGCATTTATTGGTATCATATCGAAAGACTGAACGAGTTTATAATCACACTAGGGACCAACCCTATCGCTATGATAAACACTGAAAACAGGGAAAGCTGGATAGCGTCCCCATACGATATGTCTTTGACCTTGGCAAGCGTTTTCTTCAGCGAGGTGAAAAGTATGCGTTTCACAGCAGAAAGATAGTAATTTGTGGCTATCAGAACACCCACAAGAGATATCAATGAAATGGGATAAACGGCGTATGCCCCCAAGAACACAAGAAATTCTCCGATAAAATTGCTCATGCCCGGCACACCAAGCGTAGCCAAAATGGCGAACACAAGAAAAACGGAGTAAAACGGCATCTTAGCCATAAGTCCGCCAAGTTTGTTTAGGTCCCTGGTGCCCGTCTTTTCTTTCAGTATACCTGCAAGGACAAAGAGCATGCCGACTATGAAACCGTGGCTAACCATGAGAAAGACCGCTCCAGTTTCACCTATAGAATAAAGAGAGGAGATTCCTATAAAAACCAGCCCCATATAAAATATGCTCGAGTAAGCTATCATTCTTTTGAAATCTGTTTGAGAGGATGCAGCAAGGGTAGAATATATGACGGTTATAACACCTAAAATTATCAAAGGAGTTTGCAGCGATCTTACGATAGAGGGGAGAAGAAGAGCTCCGAACAAAAGAAGTACATAACCCCCCATCTTAAGCAGCACCCCTGCAAGCAGTACGCTTCCGGCCGTGGGGGCAGCGACGTGGGCGTCTGGGAGCCAGCTGTGCAGCGGGAATATGGGCATCTTTATCAATGCAGTTATAAGTACGAATGCAAATATAACCTCTGAAATATAAGGCGGTATAGAATGGACTGCCCCGCTGATGACTCCCAGATTAAAGGACCCTGTGTATATGTACATGAGTATGAACGCTCCCAGAAGAGTCAGGCTTCCGAACTGCGTGAATATAAGAAACTTCATGCCGGCTTTCCTCCTTATTTCTTCTTCCCCCCAAAAAGCTATGATGAAAAAGAAGCTTATGAGGACTATCTCCCAGAACACGAAGAAAAATATCAGATTTGATGAGGCGAACACCCCTATCAATGAAGCATAAGAAAGAAGATAAAACATATAAAACAAAGTTTTGCTGTCGTTTATCTCTTTGCGAGCCGACCAAAAGCCTAGCGCTGGAAGGACGACGGCTAGAAGAAGAAAAGGAATGCTTATCCCGCTGAGATGGAGAGTGAAAGCAAAATCTATGGCACTCACTATGTTCACAGAGAACCCCTCAAAACCCACCACCGCTCCTGCGAAGAAAAGAGCTGCTGTCGAGGCAAAAACAAGGAAAACTATGTAATCTTGCTTTATGCTTCTTGAAAGCATCGCGTTCAAAGCCAGGGCTATTATTCCAGCCACGGGAACGAGCAGCAGCGAAAGAAGCGGTATCATACCAACACAGAAGCCACGGCGATTATCGCTATAAGCCCTATCAGTATGGCTGTTATGTAAGTCTCCACATCCCCTGTTTCGGTCTTTCTAAGCTTCGAAGAAAAGGACAAGGCCGCATCGGCTACGCTATTGTAGAAACTGGACAAAAGAGCGTCTAACTTTCCGATTGCTTCCCCTGCTGCGACAAAAGACATCCCGAATTTGAACAGGAGCTTATCGTAGCCTATATCGGCAAGTTTATTCGCAGTCTTTTTAAAGGACAGGGAGAGTCGGCCGTATTTCTCTTTGTAAAAGACTAGGAATGAGATGTACACACCTGCAAAGGCAGCAGCCGTTGTTATTATCGTGAACGTGTCGGCTGTGTATGCAAAGCTGCTTATTATGCTCCTGAAGAAAAACACAAAAACGCCCCCTATAACCGCTATCGCAGTCAGGGTGTATATAGGAAGTGAGGATGCTGCACTTCTGGTCAGCTTGGCTGAAGAGCTTCCGTTGAATACCAGGAAAAACGCCCTGAATGCGAATAAAGAAGTCAGGAAAGCTATCACGGTGAACAGAGAGTTCTCCAGCAAACTAAAATTAACAGAAAGAGCCATATGTGCGAAAAAACTCATGAAAGGAGGCAATCCGGCTATCGATGCAAACCCTACAAGAGCAGGGATTTTAAGCCATGTCGAGGACAGCTTCTTTGCCTTGAGCGCATACACATCCTGCACGCCTAAAAGCACCGCAAAGACCCCGCTGACGAAAAACAGCATGGATTTGAAAAATGCGTGCGTAATGAGGTAAAAAAGTGCACCACCCGTATTTAGGGTGCCGATCGCTATGAACATGAACGCTAAGCTCTCTATGGTCGAATAAGCGAGTATCCTCTTGAAGTGACGGTGATTGAGGGCGAGCAACGACGATACGAAAGCAGTGAACAACCCTATGGAGATTATCGCTGCACCAAGCCCAGCTGCTGATATCAGGGGGTATAATATTATCAAAAGATACGCTCCCGCTGCGACCATCGTAGCCGAGTGTAGAAGCGCGCTCACCGGGGTTGGACCTTCCATCGCATCCGGAAGCCATGTATAGAACGGGAACTGTGCGGATTTCGAAAGCGCAGCTATAAACACGAGGCTGCCTGCTAAGAAAACTACGACCGGAGGTGCGGTGCTTATGAGCTGTATTATAGCCGGGATCGAGAAAGTCTTAAAAGCACTGAAGAGGATGACTATCGCTGCAAGCAGCGCCATATCCCCTATCCTTGTCATTACCAGCGCTTTCTTGCCGGCTGCGGCTGCCTTTTCCTTTTTGTACCAAAAGCCTATCAACAGGTACGAACTCACTCCTACGAGCTCCCAGAACACATAAAACAAAAGAAGACTGCCCGATAGCACCAATCCCAGCATCGAAGCTATGAAAAGCGACATCTCCATATAGTATCTTTCCTGCGGTTCTTTTCTCATATAAAAGACGGAGAACACGAGCACCATAAGGGATATGAAAGACACCACAGCTGCCGCCAATAAAGTTACATTGTTGCCTGTCAACGACAAAGTGAACAAGCCGCTTACATTAAACCACTTATACGATTCGGTCAAAGAACTCCCAAAATCGGCGAAAAGGTAATAGATAGATAAAACCAGCGAAATCGCTGCAGCGGATATCGCTACTATGTGGCTTTTTATGAATCTTTTGCCTAAGACAGGTATCACCAGCATGGAAGCGATCATCGGCAGTATTATGAAGTATAACATTGTATCATCCTCTTAAGTTCTTCAGCTTCCCGAGAGAAGTCGAATTCGTCCTCCTCGACAATGCTATGAGCATGGCTACTATAGACACCGTCTCAAAAACCGCTATTATAAGTATAAGCAAAGCGTAGCTGGCTCCGTTCAAATCCCCGAATTTTCCTGAAGCGGCTACGAAGTTTATAAGAGCTGCATTTATCATTATCTCGCCGGAAACTACAAGTGTTATACCATTGCGCCTAGTTAGTATGCCGTAAAGCGCTATCACGAATATTATCGATGATACTATCGCAAAATCACTGTAAGGTATCATATTTCGCCTTCGTTCACGAAATAGATCGTCGTGATCACGGCTGTGACAGCTGTTATAGCCAAAACTATGAGCAGCGGTCCATAAGTGGTTATGAAAGATACAGCAAACCCGGAGTAATTCATAGCCGATGTGCCTGCTTGACCCATCTTCAATACCAGAAAGATCAAAAACGCTAGCACGATTGCCGGCACAGCGAATATGTACTTCTTGCTGGAAGGGTTTATAGAGCCCTCCGGCATCAGCATTATGCTGACGGCAAGTATCAGCACTATGCCGCCGTTGTATATTATAAGCTCGGCTATGCTCAGAAACACCGCGTTCATGAACAGGAACATCGAAGTCACCGCAAGAACGAAAATAAAGAGGAAAAGTATGTAATGGACCACCTTTTTGCTCTCTATTATGAGGATCGACAGGGCTATTAACACCGCCGAAATGCTCCAAAATCCAAGCGTATCAAAACCCATAGTATTCACATCATCGATTATATTTTGTATGCTATACTGCTATAAAACAGTATGCACCGCCTTCGATAAGAATATAAAGACCATGGTTTCTTATTATTATGATGATATCCAAGAAGGTCTCTTATCTGGAGGCTTTGTCAGAAAATATATCCAAGAGCGAGCTGGATGCGGCAGGTTACTCCATCGCATGGCCGTATTTCGACTCCATAAAGAAGGAAGGCGCAGCAGATTATCTATCTTATTTTAAAGCGATAGTAAAGCAGCATATGGATCCTGACCAGGGTTCTAAATTCTGGATCGAAAGGACAAAGAACAGAGGTATAACCGGGGCGGCAGTGGATGCAATCGACAGCCTTGCAGATCTGGTCGATGCTCTCGGGTATTCGGACCAGACGCTCCTTAACTCGCACGAGGGATACGAAGATTTTTATAAACCTGCCGCTTTAAAGAACGGACAATATCTTTATGAAAGCAGCTCATCGGGTACTACAGGTAAGCCTAAAAGGATAATGATAGCCGAGACAGCATTGAAATGCTCCGCAATAAACGAGGCTGTCGGTATACTGAACCAGTCGGAGCCGGATTCGTTGGAAGGTCTTCTCATAGCTCTGGGACCGCTCGGAGCATACCAAAGAGAACATGAGATCCTAAGCGGGTTTTTAGGTCTTCAATACAAGAACCTTGGATTTGAAACCGCGGGATTAAAGCTGAAATCGAAGGAAGAGTTGATGCAGATCTTGGGCCCGATCATGTCAGAGTTTTCGATGCTTGCATCGAAGAATAAAGTCGGATTATCGACAGGAACTCCCGACATAACGAACGGGCAGAATCATGTGATGTACAAAAACATCAATAATTTCAAATTTTCTGGCACAACGATAACATACGACACGATCGATAATCTATCAAAAGAGACTTCAAAGAACATAATACCGTCATACGGCCATTTCGCAGCTATGTCGTCTATAGGCTTCAAGAACGACGGCAAGCTGACTTATTTCCCATCGGAGCCTTTCACGAAATTCATTGTAACCGACGAGAACGGAAAAGAAGTCGACTACGGCGGCAGAGGGAAAGTTGTTATCATAATAGCCAGACCTGAGCTTTTATACATAGAGAGCACCGACTACGGTACAAGATCGCTTTCGAACGCCGCATTCAAAGGAATAGACGGCGTAGCGGACATATCACGGCAAAAATAAAAATTTTATAGCTTTAAATTCGAAGCGGCACAAGCAATATTGTATTGATGCAAGAATTGGATGTTTTTATGGGGATCGATAGGATTAAGACGGGCATTCCTGGTTTTGATGCTAAGATAAGCGGGGGATTAGAGGCTGGAAGCGTGTTGCTGCTTTCTGGAGGACCTGGAAGCGGGAAGACACTTTTTGGACTTCAGTTCCTTTATCAAGGCCTTCTTGACGGCGAGAACGGCCTGTATGTATCGTCGGAAGAAAGCCAGAAAGATATAGTCAGAGACATGGAAAACATAGGCTTGAATGCAAAGAAGCATATCGACAACAACAAGCTTAAGATCGAATTCTTTGCGCCCTTGAATTTCGAATATCTGCCGATCATTGAAATCGTGAAAAATTACGATATAAAGCGGCTCGTAATGGACTCTCTTTCATCTCTTGTGACATACTTCAAGGACGAATCACAATTTCGCAAATTTGTGCTTGAATTTACACATGCGATGAAAGACCTGGGGATAACGACCGTTATGATAAGTGAAGAAGATGAGAATACTCCTGAAGCCTTTAAAATGTACAGTGGACAGTTCCTTGCAGATTCTTTGATTAAACTTTTATACAGCGGCCTGGGCGGAGAATACGACAGAAGCATGCAGATCGTTAAGATGAGAAGGACGAATCATATAAGAGAGCTTATACCTTTAAAGATAGACAGCAAGGGTTTGTCCGTCAAATAAAAATATGGACAAAGAATTGGATTTTTTCCAGAAGATGATGCTGACTAACAACATTAAGTTTCAAAACGGGAGGCTATTCCTTATGGGTAGGGAGGGGGTGCTCATAAATATGGGTATCTTTGCCGCTGTTCAGAAGAACCAGATAGAATCGGATCCGAAAGTCATATTAGATTCATCGTATATAATATTTTCGGAGATAACTAAGAATTACAAAGAAAGATTCACGAACGACCAGTATAAGGACCTTATAAATTCAATAATAGCCGCATCTGGGTTTGGATTGATAAAAGTTGAATTTGAAAATAATAAAGCTTATGCGTTTCTATCTCCTTCAGTGTTTGCCGAAAAATACGCGGAGATGTATGGCTTGCAGAAATTACCAGTCTGTTACTTCACAGCGGGTGGTATTAAATCTATGATGGATTGGTTTTATGAGAAACAGGGTGATATCCAAGAAGCGGAATGCGTGGCTATGGGCAAGAATCGATGCACTTTTGTTTACACTGCTACTTAATTACTCCTGGAATCGGTTAATCTTTTTGTCTTATAGCTGTCTTTGTAGAATTTTATGCCGTCTCTATCCACAGTCCTCAACTCTAGACTTATAAGATTATTACTTAATACATAACTGAACTCGGGAAGGGTATCAGAAAGCTCTTTGATCAGTATGTCTCTCAGCTTGTCGTTACTATCTTTAAATCGCCCGCCTTCTACATCTATGGAGAGCTTATCGAGACCACCTTCTTGTGTTATCTTGGCTTGCCATTCGCCTGTTCCATAACTGTTACCTATTTTCATCATTATGTTGTCCAAGGTAGTTTCGGTTATCTTTGCAACACCCAAGTGCTTGATATCGTCTGTTCTTCCAAGAAGATCCACTCTTACATCGCCGTTGGCAAGAAAATCCGTTACTTTGAACCTGTCATCTATCCTGTAGTTAACGAAGACAATCCCGTATTTTACGCCTTGCCTTGTTTTTGTGGTTATTATAAGGTTTCCTGTTCGGCCTTCCATATCTTCAGAGCCATAGAGTTTACCATCGTTCTCGTCCATTAAAAGGAAATGATTGTTATATCCGGATAAGACCATTCCTTCATTACTTCTTGATATCCCTCCCGAGAATAGGCCCTCTGTTGTTCCATAGAAGTTTATGAGTGTTTTAAACGGCATCATCTCGTTTATAATCTTAGCACGCTCGATGCCGAGGTTTTCACCCCCGACAAGAATGCTCACCTTAAAATCGTTTAAGATACCGAGGAAAGAGCTTCTTTCTTCGTCGCTCATATTGTAAAAGCTTCTGAAAAGTATAGATGGAGACGCTGTCATCAATATTCCTTTTTCCTTTCCACTTAATTCACACGCAATTTTTAGGGTAGGAACTATGCTCTGTCCCGGCACTACCGGCAGGTTTATGCCGTTCATCGCCATTGCAGCGCCCTTTACTATTGAGCCGCTTAGTGCAGGTTCCGCGGGTAAAGGATTAATCACTATATCGCCTTTGCGTATTCCGTTTTTCTTTAGGCACATAATGAATGCAGTGTAAATATCTCGAAGAGAATCCTCGGTATAATATATCATTTTTGGCTTGCCTGTGGTCCCAGACGTTTGAAAGACTGTATAGCCCCTATCTTGATTTATAGGTATGAATTGATTACCTTTCGAATAAAATATATCGTCTGCTGTTATGACCGGTAAACTTTTAAGGATATCATCTATATTCTTCGTATCCTCCATAGACGTCGCTTTCTTGGATACGGAGGAATAAACGTCTTTATCATAGAACAGTATATTGTCAAGACAATTAGATAGAGTATTCATTACGGTAGGATACTGTTTTTTTCCCATTCTTTTATAAAGAGAGATACGACTATTTAAACGTTAAAACTCCGCGAAGTTAATAGAGTTATAGCTCGGATTGCGGTCGAATCAGTAGCCTTTGGGTCTAAACATAGCATACAGGGCGGACTTACAAGATCTATATGTATCCCCGTGTAAGTCCCACTGCGTATTTTTCACTCCCCACGGACTTCCATCCAGTGAGAACGTGCGCCCATAAGCAATGGCTTTCGTGTGTGGAAAACGGCGCTGGCTTACGTCCGCGACGTACCAAACAGCATCAAGCTTCGATTCCACCCATGCATGATATGGGAAATCTGAATATATAAAATCTGGACCTCCCCTATCTTGTGGATGTACTACATTACCCTCCACAATCCTTAGGTTCTTTCCGATGGATAGCTGTTCCAACGCCTCATAAAAGAGTAGATTACGCTCCAGGCAGAGGCCCAGACGTTTATCTGCAAACTCGCTGAGTGGCACTACTCTGCCAGCCGCTCTAGCACACATAGCTTTACTCTCGTTTATCATCTGCTTGTTTCTAGGCACGGCAGAATTGAACGCCTGCATTGCCTTACTCAAGGCATATACGCCGCTCTCTGTGCCTACTTCTTCCTTTATCTTTTGTATGATGGGCTTAAGAGCTTCGTTGAGGCCGGTGTCAATCTCTATAACGTACCTTCGAGATAGGTCGGATTTTAGCTTTTTTTCAATCTCTGTAACGTACCTTCGAGATAATTCGGATTCTAGCTTCTCTTTACCTTCCAGAATCTCAACATAATAAAAGAAAGGCGAGTGCTCCAAAGCTGGATTTAATATAATATCGCCCTTCTTCGCTACAAAATAAAGATTGGGTAGCGCTTTACGACCGAGCAATTCATCCAATGTCAATTTTCGCCAACGATCACTGTTCTGGATACCTACAGCTGACCCGTTATCCATGGGATTATTTGTCCCTTTTTCTTCGTATCTACACTGAGGATAGGTATCGCTTATCGCTTTATTCAAGCCCGATCCTGCATCCTTTCTCTTGTTCTTATCGCTTTCCATAGTCATATTTTATCATCTCGCGACATGCATTTTTTTTGACAATTTTATCCCGCATTGGTTTTCCTTTGCGATGTTGATTATTTCTTTTGAGATTTTATGATCCAGATCTCTGACGATATTCGATTCCCCATGTTTTATCTTATACGTTAAAATCATATCTTATCCTGGTCTCCACAGGCATCCATTGCTCTCTTCTGTTCATTTATTGCACCTCAAGATTTATACAACTTTCCATCGAAACCGCATTCATCTCCTATCCTTTAGATAGGGATTTTCTGCTGTGCGTTCTGTAATGCATATCTGCTTTAATACTATTATTTAATGATTACAATATATGTAAATATTTGGAGGGTTGATGTATAATTCGCTCACAGGAAATCCTTCATATATTAAGCTAAGAAGTCTATGTTACGAATACAGACATGCTCATTTC
>CAZYMW010000016.1:0-10227 GCA_964648605.1 Candidatus Woesearchaeota archaeon
CGCTTGGCAATGGCGCATCGTGTTAAAGAACAACACAAGTAACCTTGGAAATTAAAAATCAATTTCTTATTCTAGATATCCATACGATTCTTCGATATAAATATTGTATGGTAGGAGCATAGCCAAGGAGGATAGCTCATATAATACTCTAAAAAAAGCGCAGCTGTAGAAAATTATGGTTTGACTATGTACTAGTTTGAAATAGTTTTAAAAACAGCAATTAAAAGCCTTCTTGTAAAGAAGGGGCGGTAACAGCCCTTCTTTGTAGTATCAAACGATATTTCATATCGTTTGAATAATTCAGCGGTCTCTCCTTGTAAATGTCTTTTTAAACGATAATGGACAAATAATAAAGGTATGCTGGGAAAGAAAGTAGAGAACATTGAAATAAGGCAGGGCGAGAAAGTCAGCGATCTCATTGAAAAATTCGGCGAAGCGGGCGGCTTCACAGCAAGAAAGTTATCCGATTCTATAAAGATATTCGACGAAATGCAGAACGACAAGGAATGCGTAAAGTTTCTCTCCTTCCCTGCAGATATAATCTCCACAGGTACAAGAGGTGTGATAAAGGACATGGTAGAGAACAAACTAGTTGACGTCCTGATAACTACGTGTGGTACCATGGACCACGATCTAGCAAGGCTGTGGAAAGATTATTATACGGGCAGCGAAGTCGCAAACGACGCCGAGCTGAAGAAAGAAGGTATAAACAGGCTCTACAACATATTCATACCAAATGAAAGTTATGGGTTGATTTTAGAAGATAAACTTATGCCCATACTCAAAAAAGCGGCAGAAAAGAAGAAGGAATACTCTACAGCTGAACTTATCTCTTTTATAGGGGAGAGTATAAAAGACGAGCCAAATTCAAAGGAATCTATAACCTATTGGGCGTGGAAGAACAATATCCCCATGATCGTACCAGGTTTCACGGATGGGAGCTTCGGCTCCCAAATTTGGATGTATACACAGAAAGATAGAGACTTCAAGATAAATGTAATAGAAGATGAAAATCTTCTAGCAGGGATAGTCATGAAGGCAAAGAAGCTCGGCGCCCTGATGCTTGGAGGAGGCATCTCCAAGCACCACACGATATGGTGGGCGCAGTTCGGGCACGGCCTCGACTATGCGATATATATGACCACTGCCGTCGAATGGGATGGCAGCTTATCCGGCGCAAAGCTGGAAGAAGCCGTTTCGTGGGGCAAAATAAAACCAAACGCTAAGTTTATAAATATACAAGGAGATGTTACAATACTGCTGCCGTTGTTGTATGCAGGGTATTTGAGGTGAGGAAATATGAACATAAGCGAATTGAGAGATGGAATGAATAACGTCGATATATCTGGCGAAATAACAGATATATCCGAACCAAGAGACGTTATCACTAAATTTGGGACATCTACAGTCGCCACAGCAAAACTTAAAGACGAGAGCGGGACGATAAGCCTGTCGCTCTGGGGTAAACAGATAAGCCTAGTCGCTGTAGGAGACAAGATAGAGATAAAAGGCGGTTACACTCGCACTTTCAGGGATGAGGTACAGGTAAGCGTAGGGAAACAGGGTTCTATCCAAAAAGTGGAAAGCAATCAAACTTGATGCAATATCTTTTTTAATTTTAAGGGTATATCTTCTATGCTTTCGGCTACGTAGACTCCCGCTTCCTTGAACGATTCTATTTTGCTTTTAGCCGTTCCTTTATTCCCTGAGATTATAGCACCGGCGTGTCCCATTCTCTTTTCAGGCGGCGCATACACGCCCGCTACGAATGCAACTGTCGGCTTTGAAAAGCTCGCTTTTATCAGCTCGGCTGCTTCTTCCTCTTCCGTCCCTCCTATTTCGCCTACAAGAACCACTGCATCAGTATCCTTATCCGCATCAAAAAGCTTCAAAGCATCGGAAAAGGTTGTTCCAGGTACTTTATCTCCCCCTATGCCCATTACTGTGCTCTCGCCCAATCCGGATCTGCTTATCGAATCGACAACTTCGTATGTCAAAGTCCCGCTACGAGACACAACACCTACCCTCCCTTTTTTTAAGACAGAGTTCGGGATTATCCCCAATTTACCTATCCCCGGGGAGGCTATCCCGGGACTATTAGGACCGACTATCTGTGCACCATTCTCTTTTGCGTATAACAGTAGATCCATCATATCGCGTGATGGGACATGTTCGCTTATTATTACGACAAGCTTGATCCCTGCGTCTATGGCTTCGATGACTGCATCCCTAGCGAAGGGCGCAGGCACAAACACGACCGATGCATCAGCGCCCGTTTCATCCAGCGCTGTTTTTACTCTGTTGTATACCTTTACCCCGTGGATCCTTCTGCCTTCTTTTCCAGGAGTGACTCCCGCAACGATTTTTGTACCGAAATCTAACATTGCCTTTGTATGGAACATCCCTTGGTGTCCTGTTATCCCTTGAACAATTACCCTGCTGTTTTCGTCAACCAATACCATACTATAACGAAGCCTTTACAGCAGCGTTTATTGCATCGCTCATGCTGTCGAAAGCTTTTATCCCCTGTTCGGCTAGGAGCTTCTTTCCGCGTTCGGTATTGAATCCGCTCAATCTCACGAAGATCTTGAAATTAGGTTTTATTTTTTGGATAACATCGACTATCCCTTCTGCAACCGTGTCGGCTTTTGTGACTCCTCCAAATATGTTTATTAGAAGGACTGTTGGATGTTCTTTCGACACCAAAGTCACGGCTTTTACCACTTTAGCCGGGTCGTCTGTACCCCCTAAGTCCAAGAAATCACCAGCCTTTCCTCCAAGTCTTTCTATCATATCTATCGTAGCCATCGTCAGACCAGCGCCGTTCGCTATTATTCCGATGCTTCCTGGTAATCTTACGAAAGATATGTGCTCCTTCTCAGCCTGGCGTTCCAGCGGGTCGCTGCTCTCGCTCGAGTGTAGGTATTCATGCCTGAAAAGAGCGTCATCGTCTATTACGATTTTTGAATCTATGGCAACCAAGCCAGATTTTGTCATTCCGAGCGGGTTTATTTCCACCAGTTCGGCGTCTTCTTTTAAATATAGACTCCAAATAGAATCCAAAAGTCTGTATAATTCGTCTATCAGAGTGTCTTTTCTAAGTCCAAGCTTTTCCGCAGCATCTTTTTTTACGTAATCAGGGATACCGATGAACTGGTTAAGAGTATACGTATTTATGTATTTTTTATCTACTCTTTCAATATCGATTCCGCCTCTTTCCGAGATCATCAACACAGGCGCTCTTTTGCTTCTGTTTAAGGATATACTGATGTAAAACTCCTTTGTCAGATCTTGAGCAGCCTCCAATAAAAAAGCACCGGCTTTGTATCCGTTGAAATCTATTTTCTCCATTTTTAACATGCTTTCCTTGAGTTCGGTGTAACTGCCGACTTTGGATACACCTCCTAGTTTTTGCCTGTGTCCCGTAGGGACCTGTGCTTTCAAATATAAAGGAAATTTCAATCCTGTTCTTCCAGGCAGAGTTTTGATGAGCTTGCTGGCCGGCACGGTTATCCCGTATTTTTTGAAAAGTTCCTTGCCTTGGTATTCGAAAACATTCACCATATTATGATTTGTGGTTCTATAAATAAAAGTTCTTGCTTCTCTAAAAACATCACTTTCCTGATATCTGTACACCCTCCACCAGTATAGGCGGAGAAAACACCCCTTCTATGCTTCTGACTTCAGACCCTACAGCGATCACGTTTTTCATCAAATCTATCATGTTTATGCCTATCATCGTTTCTTTCAAAGGGTATTTTTCCTCTCCAGATTCTATGTAATAACCTTCAGACACCATAGCAGACAGATCACCCGTCGCCATGTTAGGTCTGTCACCCGTATCAAGAAGATATACCCCTTGCTTGATTTTCGAAAGCAGTTTTTCTGTGGAAGACTGCCCGCGTTTTAGTAGAAGGTTCGTCGTGCCTATGAAGCTACCGACCCCTTCGAAGCCGTTTCCTGTGGGTTTCTGATGCATCTTCTCAGCGCTATATATATTGTGGAGATAAGTCTTTAGAACCCCGTCCTTTATGAGATCCTTACCTAATGTAGGCATTATTTCGTCATCGAAGGATCTGTTAAAAGGGCTACCTTTCACATAAGGGTTCTCAGACAGTTTTATCAGTTTTGACGCCACATTTTTATGCAACATGCCTGTAAGGAAACTCGTCTTTTTTAATATCCCTTCTCCACCCATTGCACCAGCGAACGCCTTTATCAAGTAAGAAGCTGTTTTGGGCGATATCAGCACGCTGCCTTTGAAGGTGGGTGCGCGCTGTGCATTGAGCATGTTTACTGCGAGCTTAGCACATTTTTCAAATATTTTATCAAGGTGCAGTCCATACGGGTCCAAAGCCTCGTCATACTGCGAGTCAGAGGCTTGTTCATCGCCTTCTTTGGCTACTATATTAGAATATGCTGCGGAGTAACTACTCCTCCAGTCCCCTTTTATGCCGGAACTGTTTGCAGCCGATAGCTTAGAGTCGGAATACTCCAGCCACGCACTGACAGAATGCACTTTATCAAAAGACGCAACTTTCTTTGACGAATCGAGCAGTTTTGTTTTTATATCGTTTACATCCACATCCAATATCTTCCTGCTAAAAGATTCTTTAATCTTTTTATGCCGTTTCCACGAAAATCTACTTTGCGTATCGCTAGAACCGTTCTTTGCCAATTTGTACGCCTTTTCAAGAAGGTTCTTTATCTCATCGTATGATACTATACTTGCGCTTACAGATGATGAGCGTCCGTTGTAAATAGAACGTATCGTTACAGTCTTCGAATCAATGATATCCGCACCTTTAAACGCTCCTTTCTCTATCTTTAGACTGCATTCCCTGTCTTCGACTACATTTATTTCTGACTGTGCGTCCAGTCCGCACGATCTTATTATAGAATATAACTTATCACTGTCCACCAACTACCACCCCCCTTATCCTTATGTCCGGCCCGCCTGTGCTTACCGGTACCCACTGATTTTCTTTTCCACACGTTCCATCATCGAGATCGAATCCGTATTTGCTTACAGCATCTATGCGATTTAGTATATCGAGAGTGCTTCCTGTAAGCGCTGCATCTCTTACAAACTCCCCGAGCTTTCCATGCTTTATCATCCTCCCATATTCTGCTTTGAACATGAACTTTCCGCTTCCAGGATCCACGTAACCATACTGAAAACCGTAAAACATGACACCATTTTCTATCCCTTCGAATATGTCGTCTTCGAAATCACCCGGCGATATCAAAGTATTTGACATGCGTGCTATCGGCTTTGCTTTGTAGTCCCTCGCCCTGGCGGCGCCGTTCGGAGCAGCGCCGAGTCTGCTAGCCGTTTCCAGAGTGTGCAAGTAGTTTTTAAGCACTCCATTTTCAACTATTATTCTTCTCTCAGCTTTGGTTCCTTCTTGGTCGAACAGGAAAGAGCCTCTTCTATTTTTCAAAGTAGGGTCGTCTATTATGTTCACTATCTCATTTCCGACTTTCTTGCCGATTTTTCCTTCGAGTACAGAAGCGCCTTCTAAGACTCCATCGGCTTCTGAGGCGTGTCCGAACGCTTCGTGCGTATATACACCTGTCATCGAATGATCAAGAACCACATCGTACTTTCCACCCTTCACTTGTTTTGCATTTCTTATAAGAGAAGCCTCTTTTGCAGCACCCATCCCGAGCTTTTCTGGGACGTTTCCGTTAAAAATTTCAAAGCCTGTATTCGAGCCTGTCGATTTCCAAATATGCTGCACAGAAGATCTGTCTTTAACGAATGAGATCGTAAACAATCCCGGTGACGAATTAGAGAACGATACAACATTGCCAATACTGTTGCCTATCATCCATGCGGATACTTCGTCTTCGTATGTGCTTTTTGTCGATATCGTATACTTTCCTTTAGCGGCTTTATCTGCCCGCATTACTACGTCCAGTTTGTCTTTTATATCGACGTCTCTGGTATCTATTTTCCACGCCGGTTTTACTGTAGCATTGTTTGCTTGCGGGCTTATTTTCAAGAATCGTCCACTTTCGGTTTCGCTTCTTAATATCTTATAAGCAGACTCGATGCTGTTTTTTATCGCTTTTTTAGTCATATCATCAGACGAAGAAAAAGCCCAGATACCGTTTTTCATAAGTCTGAGTCCAAAACCCTCAATCTTCGCTTCGGATACTCTTCTTGCAGCGCCGTTCTCAACCGTTATGGACGTCCCTTCGACTTCATTTAATCTTATGTCGCCATAAAATCCACTTTTCACCAAAGAAGAGAAATATTTGACCAAATCTTCATCGAGCATAGTTTCCTACAAATATCATATTTTATCGCGTAATAGTTAAATAAGTATGCTGCATATTTAAATAATAATATAGTTCATGAAAACGAAAGAAGGTAAAACATTTAGCGATCCGAAGAACTACGAGACCGTCGTCTCGGATGTTCTTATAATAGGCGCAGGCGGTGCAGGTTTGAGAGCCGCTATAGAAGCTTATGACAACAGGGCCAGCGTTGTTGTAGTATCTAAATCTCTTCTTGGCAAGGCTCACACTGTGATGGCTGAAGGAGGCATAGCCGCAGCCGTGGCGAATGTCGATTCGAAGGATAATTGGAAAGTTCATTTCTCAGATACCATTGTAGAAGGAGTTTATCTTGGGAATTGGAGGATGGTGGAAATACTGGTAAAAGAAGCCCCAGATAGAGTCTACGAACTCGAAAGATACGGCGCTCTGTTCGATCGTACACCCGATGGGAAGATAATGCAGAGAGCTTTCGGTGCGCACACGTATAAGAGACTCTGCCATGTAGGGGACAAGACAGGGTTGGAACTGATAAGGACTCTGGAGGACCAAGTTCTGCATAGAAACATAAAGATCATGGATGAAGTGTTTATAACCAAGCTTTTCGTAAAAAATAATTCTGTGAGCGGTGCAGTGGGCATACAGTTGAGAACCGGCAAGCTGATAGTTTTCGAATCAAAAACTGTAATAATCTGTACAGGAGGAGCAGGAAGACTCTATAAAGTCACTTCGAATTCGTGGGAATCTACAGGAGATGGCATAGCTTTGGCTTATAATGCGGGCGCAGAGTTGATGGACATGGAAATGATACAATTCCATCCAACAGGAATGGTTTATCCTCCTGGAGTTGAAGGTCTTCTGGTAACAGAAGGAGTAAGAGGAGAAGGAGGCATACTTTTGAACGCAAAAGGAGAACGTTTTATGCTTAAATATTCCCCCAACAAGAAGGAGCTCGATGCCAGAGATGTAGTAGCCAGAGCTATACATTCAGAAATAGAAGCCGGCAGAGGCACAAAACACAACGCCGTTTACCTCGATATATCACAAAAAGGGTCGAAATTCGTTCTGGAAAAGCTGCCGGGCATGTATTCACAATTCATGGATTTTGCAGGAATCGATATAACGAAGCAGCCGATGGAAGTCGCCCCCACTGTGCACTATCAAATGGGTGGAATCATGGTCGATCCAGAAACCTGCAAAACGAACGTTAAAGGTCTTTTTGCAGCGGGAGAAGTAGCCAGCGGCTTGCACGGTGCGAATAGACTCGGCGGGAACTCCCTGGCTGACATACTAGTTTTCGGGAAGAGAGCAGGATTATCGGCTGCCATGCAGGCTAACGACACCACTGTACATCCTATAAACGAGAACGAAATAGCAAAAGAAACAAAGCGTATACACGCGTTCATAGGAAAAAGAGGCGGAATCAATCCATATATAATCGTAGAGAAACTCAGACGAACGATGTCAAAACACGTCGGTATAATAAGAAACGAAAAAGGCCTCGAAGCCGCTCTCAAAGAAGTTCAAAACCTCAAAAAGAAAGCCCAAAAAGTCGGCGTTGCCGGCTCTCTAAAGTTCAATCACGGCCTTCTGTCGTGTTTGGAAGTCGATGGCATGTTGACAACGGCAGAAGCCATCATTAGAAGCGCGATCCAGAGGAAGGAAAGCCGAGGCGCACATACGAGGAAGGATTTTCCGAAAAAAGATCCTGCATTTAAAAAGAATATCATAGCGTTTAAAAAAGGAGACAGCATGAAACTGAAAATGATTCCTGTCCCGCAGATGCCTGATTACTTAAAGAGGATAGTAGAACCGGAGGTTTACTAGCATGAAAAAGCTCACTTTAAAGATCTTTAGGAGGGATCCTTCGATAGACGACATCGGCAGCTATCAAAAATTTAGAGTCCCCGTCGAAAACGGGATGGTAGTTCTAGATGCTGTAAGATACGTGCAAGAGAGCATAGATCCCACATTATCAATAAGGTGGAACTGCAAGGCCGCAAGATGCGGTTCGTGCTCTGCGGAGATAAACGGGAGACCAAGACTCATGTGCAGGACTCGGGTAGACACATTAGGTGACGAGATAAGCGTGTCTCCATTAAAAGCTTACCCTCTTGTCAAGGATCTTGTAACGGATGTATCGTCAAATTACGAAATAGACCGCAGGATACCCGCGTTCAAGCTCAAAAAAGGAACCAAAGGACCTCTTATAATGCAAGAGATGGACGTAATCAGGTCGCAGGAATTTAGGAAATGCATAGAGTGCTTTTTGTGCCAGGACGTGTGTCACGTTATAAGAGAGCACGCTACAAATTATATAGGCCCGAGACACGTAGTCAAAGTCGCATCGCTGGATATGCATCCGATGGATAGCATTGACAGATCTCCCATGCTCAATAAAGATATGGGTTTAGGATTCTGCAACATAACAAAGTGCTGCCAGGAAGTTTGTCCCGAAGGGATAAAGATAACAGACGACGCAATAATCCCGGAAAAAGAAAGAGTTGTGGATTACGAATATGATCCGCTTATGTGGATAGTCAGGAAGCTTAAGGTGAAATGATATGTCTTTTACGACCTTGTTTAAGCAAATAGTACCGTCCGAATTTCTAGAGCCTAATTGGAGATTATGGTCTTTCGTAATACTTCTAGTATCAGGAATATGGGCTCTGATGCTTTTTCCACTGCCAGTGTTCAAGGGTTACGTAGATCCATTTTATGCCCCGACTGTACTGGTTGTGCCAATAGCAGGATTGTTTAGACTGACCTGTTATGCTTACAGAAAGGATTATCATAGGCATGTTTTCAACCATCCCAATGCATGCGGGCTTGACATAAGAGGAGACAGCTCTTCGAGGGATTATTCCGGTGAAACCAAGTTTTTCAGGCTCGAGAACCTGCATAGATATTTCCTGTATGCTGGCATAGCTATTCTACCCTTCTTCTACTACGATTTCTATACATCGCTGGTTTATTCGGGTAGTTTTGTTCTAAGGTTTGGCAGCCTGCTGCTTCTTCTGAACGCTGTCGCTCTTACACTGTGGGCGGCTTCGTGTCATGCTTTGAGAAACTTGATAGGAGGAAGAGTCGATTGCTACGGCTGCGAATTTGCCGGCCATCAGAAAAAATCTATTTTCAATGGACAGTCCATTTTAAATAAGCATCATGAGTTCTTTGCATGGTTTAGTCTTATGACCATAATACTTGTGGATCTTTATCTTAGAGGACTAGCTGCAGGTCTGCCGATGGATCTGAATCTATCAAAAATATTATGAAACAACATATTCCTTCGAAGTATAGATACCCGCTGTTCTTTATAGGGCTAATGATGATGATAGTCACGGCTATAATATACAAATTTGTTGTGATACCAAGAACCTCCGTTGAGATAATCGTTATAGTCGGTTTCCTGACGTTCGTTTCGTCGTTTGCCCTCTAACTTTAAAAGCATATTCTTTTATCTTTTTGAATTCTTTGATTCTTTCTGAATTGTACCCTCTTATCGGGAAGTGGGAAACGAACACCATACTATCGGCTATCCGTCCTCTCCATCCAAACTTAATATCCTTTTTCCCGCTGTATTTCTGGAATGTTATCTTCCCTATGAAACAGACCACAGTAGGACTGTATTTTTTAATCGCCGTGTTTATTCTCGATATCCCTCGTTTTTCCTCGCCTTTCTCAAGCGAAGAGGTATCTTTGGAAGGCCGATTTATTACGTTCAAAATGCCCAGCCTATATGCATCGGAGAATTTTTCAGTGTAGATCCTTAGAAGAGACTTGTCGTTTCTAAGGTCGTCGATATCCTCGTCTATCAACCCGCTTTTATTTAGGAGATACCAAAAATTTTTATTGTTGGAAAAAGGAACCCCTTTCAAGAACGAGCCATAATGCGGATTTATCCCTACGAATAGGATCTTTACACCCCCTTTAATCCTATAT
>CAZYMW010000017.1:0-9445 GCA_964648605.1 Candidatus Woesearchaeota archaeon
GCTACAAAGAAGATAGGAGTCTCTTAAGGTATGGTCTGAACGAGCTATCTTCGGCACTCAGAAAAGAGAACGGCCTCGAGCGCCACTTTCGGGAGCAGCTATGAATTCGCTTTTGATAAGCGTAGTCGGTCCATACAAGACCGGTAAGACAACACTTGTAAACAAGCTCCAGCAAAGGAAAGGCTTTGAAGGAGACGTTTCTTTTTATTCGTTCAAATACAGCGGTAAAAGTATAACGTTAATAGATACGCCTGGCGATATGGATGCGCCGACGCTCGTGAGTTCTGTACTGAGCATATCTGATGCGATAGTTTTTTGTATCGCTCCCGACATAGGCGTAAATACGCAGGTAGGAGAGCTGCTTGTTCTTGCGGATACGATAGGCGTGTCGCAGGGGCTGATATGCATAACTAAAGCCGATATATCTACAAAGGCAGACATCGAAAACCTTAAAGTAAGGCTGTTAAACTTCATAAAAGGAACGCATCTTGAGAACTTTGAGATGCTTGTTATAGACATAAACAGTGATCAGAATATAGCCGATCTGCGAGCTAAACTATCCGGCTTAAAGTACGATGAAAGCAGGCTGCAGAAGCCGTTCAAGCTGTTTATAGACCATGCATTCGAATCCAAAGGAACGTCAATTGCTGTTGGAAACCTTGTTAGAGGGTCGATCGCGATACACAGCGACGCAGTTCTTTGCCCTGCGCCTTTCACAAGGGATGTATCGATAAACTCTATACAGATAAATCAAGAAGACGTGCAGAAAGCGGAGGCTGGCGATAGGGTTGGTGTAGGGATAAAAGGAGTGTGGCCCTGGGATCTTCCGAGGGGCACAGAGATCCGGCAGAAAGGCAGCTTCAAGGACATGAAATCGGGTAGGATGACAGTGCGAATCAATGGGCTTTATAAGCAGGAGATAAGAGAGGATAGCAAGCTTACTTTGGTATGCAACTGGCAGACTCCCACAGTGATATTCAAAAATATTTCAAGAAATGGGAGTGAACTCACTGCAGATTTTGAATCGGATAAGAACTTCTGCTTCGATAGTGAAGACAATCTTCTCCTCATAAACAAAGACTTACCTATAAGAGTTCTTAGAGTAGTAGGGAAAGTGAATGTTCTATGATCGAAAAGACTTTGATACTGCTGAAACCAGATGCAATCGAAAGAAAACTAGCAAGTAAAATAATCGAAAGATTCGAAGAGGCAGATTTTACCATACTTATGATGAGAAAAGGCAGAATGTCCAAGGAGCTGTCAGAAAAACACTACAGAAGTA
This sequence comes from Candidatus Woesearchaeota archaeon, assembly GCA_964648605.1. Lineage (GTDB taxonomy): Archaea > Nanobdellota > Nanobdellia > Parvarchaeales > Parvarchaeaceae > Parvarchaeum. The sequence continues at coordinate 1,283 of CAZYMW010000017.1, forward strand.
CCGAGACCCAGCTGACAGGAATGGGTAACAAGACCATAGAATCTATGTCGAGCGCCGGTCATGAAATCGATATAAATAGATTATTCAGTACTAGAGACCCTTATAAAATAGGAGAACAACTTATGGTCTGGAATCGAAAGTTCATGACATCATCGGATATAATCGCAATTATATTCGAGAGCGATGATGCTGTATCAAAGGGCAGGGACCTTATAGGAAAAACAGACCCTTCAGCAGCCTCTAAAGGGACTATACGTGGTGATTTTGCAGACGATTCTATACTTCGGGCCAATCTCGAAGGCAGGGCTGTCAGAAACCTTGTCCATGCATCGGATAAGGATGGTGCCAGAATAGAAACCGAGCTCTTCGAAATGGAGTTCTTCTGAGATTCGAACGTGGTCAACGTCTTTTCTTTCTGTGCCTCGACGCCACTTCCTTTATAGCGTTTTTATCTCCGTCCCACTTCAGCAGCAATATCGCTTCCTTTTCGCCCACCCATTTCCACTTGTCGTGTTCTTTATAGGTATTGTTCTCATCGGTTATTATGGCATCACGTCTTACCTCGACCTCGAAAACATTTTCGCGTTTTTTGACGCCGTCTTTCTCGAAATAGAATTCCATTATCTTGTAGTAGCTGATCATGTCCTGTTCTCTTATACCGGTTTCCTCGAAAACTTCTCTTTTCAGCGCAGCATCAGCAGTTTCTCCTTCTTCTATGCTGCCGGTAACGCTCTGCCAGTTCCCTCCGTGCTCTGGGATCCTGTGCAGTATCAGAAATTCGGGTTTTGACCCAGCCATCCTAAAGATTACGGCTTGTATTTTGTCGTCGGTTCCGATCGTGGTAGATTCCATATCCGAATTCCTCCCATAGTTTATTAATCCGTCTTTTGTTTAAATTCGTTTTTTATTCTCATAAGTGGTGTTTATATTTTTATCTTGGAGCCGTACACTCTGCTTATACGTGGAGAAGAACTCGCGGTTACAAGCGGTTGCTCATCTATTATTATGGATGTTAATTAAATCCTCAGAAAAAAATTTTGTATCCGTAACGGTTATAAATATCATTTATATAATTGAATATCCTTTTTACTCCTATGAGATCTCCCATATGCGCATTCCTGGGGCACGTCGATGCCGGTAAAACAAGCATAATGGATGCTATAAGAAACACTTTTTTTGCGTATCGTGAAAGCGGGGGACTTACCCAGAACATAGGCATAACGGAGGTGCCCACTTACAGGATAAAGGAGATAACATCCGATCTTCTAAAGAGATTCAAAGTAGATGTCAGCGTTCCGAGTATAATCTTTATAGATTCCCCAGGCCACGAAGCATTCGTTACGCTGAGGGAAAGAGGAGCTTCGATAGCCGACCTTGCAATACTTACCGTCGATGTGACGGAAGGTCTGCAGAAACAAACTATAGAATCTATAGATATACTGAGATCCTACAAAACACCTTTTCTTGTAGCCCTTACGAAGATCGACACCGTCCAAGGGTATATAGCGGCTAAACATATATCTGTAATGGAACTCTTGGAAAAGGGAAGCAGCGTCTACAGTGAGCATGTCGACAAGGAAGTCTACTCGCTCGTCACGGAGCTGGCAAACTACGGCTTCCAAGCCGAGCGTTACGACAGAATTACTGACTTCACAAAGCAGCTGGCGATAATACCGATCTCAGCCATCAACAATATCGGGATAAAGGACCTGATAGTTATGATAATAGGGTTGAGCCAAAAGTATGTAATGACGTCAAAATCGGAAGGAGATCAGGCAGCAATACTCGAAGAGAAGCTCGTCAAAGGTGTAGGGAAAGTCTACGACTCCATAATATATTCCGGAGAGCTCAACACGGGCGACAGAGTGCTCATGCAGACGCATGATGGTCCCGCCGAAACAAAAATAAAAGCGATAATGAGACTGACGCCTCTAGAAGAAAGCAGAGAGAACTTCGGAAAATACGAGAACGTTAAATCAGCTTCTGCAACGACTCCGATAAGGTTGGTTCTTCACGATCCGGAAGCGCTTATAGGCACGTCGATAGCGGTATTCAAAACCGATGAGGACAAAGCACGTCTTATCTCCGAATTGGCAGCGTCTACAAAAGGCTACAACGACGATTCGGCAAAAGGGATAGTGGTATGCGCCGATTCCATCGGCAGCATAGACGCTATAAAGAAGATAGGCTCATCCAAAGGCATAGAAATAGGAAAGACCAAGATAGGCGAGCCTACGAAGAACGACATCGCTACAGCCAGGCTCAATAATGGTGTCATACTCGCATTCAACGTGCCTATCCAGAAACATGTAGAGATTATGGCAAAAGCCGATGGTATCACGATAATAAGCACAAACTCGATATATACACTCTTTGATAGATACTCCGAGTTTATCAGCAGTGTAAACGCGATGAGGCTCAAATCTATAACATCAAATCTTATATTGCCCGCAAAGATAATGTTTATAAAAAATAACATATTCAGGCGATCCGGGCCGTGCATATTCGGCGTAGAAGTTATAGGCGGAGAAATAAGGCCGGGTTATCCTTTAATCAACAAAAATGGCGAGAAAATAGGCAGAATAATCAATATACAGGACGATAAGAAAGCGTTGGAAATGGCGGTAAAAGGGGATAAAGTTGCGATAAGCGTGGATAATGCGGTCTACGGGCGGGATATAAAGGATGAAGACATACTTTACACCGATATGGAGATACACGACATAGTAAAATTCGAAGACATAAAGAACATCCTACCCCAGGATTACTCAGAGGTTCTTGCAGAAACACAGAAAATCAAGAAGTTCTAAGACCACTCTTTCGATGCTTTCTGATAAAGTTCGGGGGTGTCGCATGCCATCCATCTACCGGAATAAACAAAACCATTTATAATGTTATCCTTTACTAAATGTTCAAATTCATAGGATATGTCTGAGACCCCGTCTGGCAGCATGTCTATAAGGGAGGGGTCTATTATATAGATGCCAGTGTTTATCAGATGGGATGGTGGATTGTCTTTCGGTTTCTCTACGAATTCTATTATCCTGTTTTCTTGCAGCCTAGCTACGCCGAACCGAGAGACATCATCTACTTCGTTAAGCCCTATAGTAATCAAAGGGCGTTTCTTTTTATGGAATTTATAAATCTTAGACAGGTCAAAATCAAAAAGATTGTCTCCGTTTAGCATGATGAAATCCTCCTTTAGATTCGACCCGTAAGCCTTCAGCGCGCCGCCTGTGCCTAATAAACGCTCTTCTATTGCATAGTGTATGCGGACTCCAAAAGCGCTTCCGTCTCCGAAGTAGTCCATCACATTCTCCTTTAGATAACCTACGGCGAGTACGATATCGATGAAACCAGCTTCTTTGAGCCTGTTTATCATATGCTCAAGTATTGGTTTTCCTTTAACCAGCATCATCGATTTTGGTATAGAATGAGTCATAGGTGCGAGCCGGGTTCCGTTCCCACCAGCTAATATAAACGCCTTAACGTGCAGGTCTTTTACCATTCAACGTCCGCCCCTCTGATTAGTGATTATATGATTGATCGTAATATATAAGTTTTTCAGCATTCTTTTTTCGTCGTAAACTGGCGATCTTATTGCACCATTCCGAAGCTTGGAATAGTAGCGCTTATCCGCTATTTTTTCCATTGCAGCTGCTATTTTTGCATCGTTTGCTTCCACCAAAAGTCCGTTCTCCCCGTTTTTTATGAACTCTTTTGGTCCTCCTTCGTTCACTGTTATCACGGGTTTTCCGTAGGCTAAGGACTCGAGAGGTACGAGCCCTGTGTCTTCATTTATGGCGAGGAATAGCGTCGCATAGCATTTCGAGTATATCTCCTTCAACTTGTTTTCATTCATATCGCTTTCTAGTATTATATCGGGTCTATTATCAGCCAGTGCTTTTACCTTTTCAAAATAGCTCTTGTCCTCAACGAAGCCCCCAATCACTAATTTGAAACCGAGAGACGGGAGCTTTGATCTTATGAAAGCCTTTACAGCTAGCTCCTGCCTTTTGTAAGGTGTGAATCTACTAGGATAAAATATTATCTTCTCTGTTTTTCTTCCGATGGATTTTCTGAAACTCACGCTAGGACCGATTTTGAACACTCTATCCTTGGAGATAAGACCATAATCGACTAATCTCCTTCTCGCTTCTTCACTGAGCACCACAGCGTAGGAGATACGCCGCCACGCCCTCTTCTCCAACGCCTTATACACGAACACTGCTATCGGCAGCACGAGTCTAGATCCAGCTGATCTCATCCTGTAATAATTGTACATAGAGTGTGCTGCCCTCAGCGGGGTCTGTGTCAAAGCAATGGTAAGGGGGTGTTTATTCCTAAAAACGGCGAGCTCGGCTATCCCTGCAGTCGATATCATAAATATGTCGTAGCGATCCAAGTTTTTTATCTTACCCAGCACTAATCCTGCAAAAAGGTTCACCCCTTTTTTTATGAAACCGCTTGTCTTGGCTCTGCCTATTTCCTGTACATGGAATTCTCTGAATTCTTGGAAAGTCTTATCAACCTCGTAATCAAGCGTATACAAGTCTATATCATATCTTTTGTCTCGCAGTATCGCTAATACAATCCTCTCTACTCCGCCTTTGCTTTTAAGCCATGGTACAAACAATGCGATCTTTATTCTCTCCATATAAATCAAGTCTGAAAGCAAGAAGGTGCTACGATATTTGTGCCCAGCACAAATACGTCTATCAGCAGCACCGAAGGGACTTGGCTCAGATAAAGCGAAGACGCTGCTTTTCCATTGGTTGCTGATCCAACCGTGCTGTTTATGTACTGCCCACCATAAGTGAACACACTCACATTGTAGGAAGTCGATGCAGTCGGCGTATAATCCTCTCCAAAGAATTCAAGGTTGTAATTAAGCGTGTTCCCATTCAGCAAGTAGGAATAATTTATGTATGTTATATTTGCTTGGAAACCTATCTGCACTCTTCCTGTATTGTTGTAGGTTGTATACATTACATAGTTTCCAGGCGTAGTGGGAAGCACTCCAACTAGGTTTGATTTGGCGCTTTGGACGTAGGAGGACATACCCGATGATATCTTGACATAATTGCCGCAGAAAAACGATCCTAATACAGTTAGTTGTGGTACATTTAGCAGAAAAGATACTTTTGAGCCAAGTCCTTCGTCCACGACGTAGTTCGCCTCGCTTGTCAGTGTAGTGGCCATAATTGATGCCTTGGACGACACCGATGTATTGTAATAACTGGAATAGTACACAAAAATATACACAAGGAAAAAAGCTATTATCGAAAGTGCTATGGAGATTATTATGATATATTCCAGCATGAACTGCCCTCTTTTTTCATGCGCAAAATTTCGTGGCATATATAGAGTATTGCTTCTTTTGGTATATAATTGGAGTCTTTCCTTATCCTCAACCATGCTGCGGTAAAACTTGTAATTTTTACAACTTATTTACCATAAGCGAAAGTTTTATATATAAGTTACGCTCTTAGTATTTAAAGATTGCTATGAGAGTGATAACCAACAAAGAGGCTAAAAAATGCCCGTCCTGCGGTGCCGATGCCGTTGTGTACGACAAAACTACCGGAGAGTCTATCTGCCAGAAATGCGGATATGTGTTGGAAAGCGATATGATAGATTATGGCAGGGAGTGGAGGTCTTTCGAAGATGAGAGAACTGACAGTAAAGGCAGGATGGGCTCTCCTCTGAGCTATGCAAAATATGATAAAGGAACGAGTACAGTCATAGGAAGAGCTAGCGAGTCGATAAAACTGTCCAATGCTAATAGAAGGACGTTCTACAAACTCAGGAAATGGCAGCCAAGAATATCCACGGCTTTCGAACGCAACCTTAAATTCGCACTTACTGAACTCAGGCACGCCAGCAATAGGCTTCATGTATCAGATGTTATACAGGAAGAGGCTGCGAAAATGTACAGGGAGGCGATAAGCAGGCGCCTTGTAAGGGGCAGATCTATGGAAAGCGTGATAGCAGGCGCCTTATACGCATCAGCAAGAAAATATAATAGACCGATAACACTCGATGAAATATCCGAGACGTTCAATATCGAACGCAAGGAGGTCGGCAAAGCCTACAGACTGCTTTGCAGGGAACTAGGCATAAAAATACTTCCCACTTCTCCAAATGATTATATATACAAGTTCGCGGTGGAGCTTAAAGTATCGAATAAGACGGTATCCGATTCAGTCAAACTTTTGAGGGAGGCGGAAGCAAAAGGATTGACCAGCGGAAAAGGCCCGATGGGCATAGCCGCGGCAGTGCTTTACGTAGCTACTCTTATAAACAAAGAGAAGAAAACACAGCGGGATGCAGCCAAAGCAGCTGGCATCACCGAAGTTACTATAAGAAACAGATATAAAGAACTCTATCAGGCTCTTAATCTCAGAGAAAGGTACAAAATAGAAGAGTAAGACTCTTCTTATAGAAACTTTAAAGAAGGAAGAAGCTATAACTCCTTAACCACTTTAAGCAAGGCTTGCCCAGGAAGCCCCCTCCTAAACCTCGCAATCACACGCCCATTATCGCCGTGTACTCTCGTTACTACTCCTCTTATGTAATTCTTAGAGAACATCACTTCTACTTTCCTGCCTATGTACTTTTCCGCGTTTTCCTTTGTGTTCACACCGTCTATCTTTAAGATAGCCTGCATCACATTCTGTGTTTTTCTCCCTCTTCTAAACGACACTATCTTTATTGCCACATTACTTCTGTTCTTCGTTGTATTTACTACCCTTTTTCTCCATTTCTTTTGAAAGTTCGGCGTCTATAATCGGTTTGGGTACCCCTTTTTGCTCTCTTATGCCGCTTATTATCTTGAGTGTTTTATCGACTACTTCCTTCGCGATCTTGCGCTTTCTACTGTATTCATCTCCACTTACTTCTTTGAGTTCTCCGTGGTCTATTTTTTTGAACCATGTCACCACTTCGTCGATCTTGTCGATATCGTCTTTTGTCAAGACCTTTTCTTTCTCCACTGCTATCACCGTTAGATCCTTCGATACCTCTCTGGGTACTGGTGGTAGATAGCCGTACTCCATAAGTAAAGCCTGCCCTGCTGCTACTACCGCATTGTAAAGATCCAAGCTCAGCTTCGTATTTAGCACGTTGTCGGCGAGCATTATAAGCCCTTCTGCATTTTCTATGTTCGCGTCTATCGACTCTTTGGTCGGTATTATGTTGCCCGTCTTGTAAAGCATCTGTATAGGGATAAAGAAACCCGTATCGTAAACCGCTACCCCATCCCTCAACAGCGTGAGTATAACAGGATTTGGTTTTATTATCGATGCCCAGAATTCTGATAAGGGATAAGCCTGCGCATGTATCTTATCCGAGAAATCCCTGGCTATCTCTGCCATCTTAGTAAAAAGCCGATCTTTCAGCTGTTCGAGTGTGAATCTTTGTATGTCCGTGTCATCTACTATGAAGGCTATGTCTATGTCGGAAGTGCTGCTGATTCCCATTTTCGTTTTCGAACTACCGAATATTATTATGGATTTTATGTATCTCCTGAAAAGGCTTAAGACCCTTAGAAAATATGCTCTTATATTATTTGCTTCCTTTGCCGGGAGAAGTTTACCAAGAATATCGAAAGATAGGCCTGCCAGCTGTCCTGGAGGTTCTATATGCTCCTCTTTACCTTCTTCTCCTATATCCATACCTACGAACGATCCCATATAATCTACCCTTTCATTCATCTCATCTATCTTCGCTGAGAGAGCATCTATGGTAGAAAACAGTTTGTTAAGAGCCGCTTCTACAGGATTTATATTTTCTGTTTGATGCATATTAATACCTCCTTTTCTCAATAAATATTATATTACAGACGCTCTGCTTTATAAACCTTTATTAATTTAGTCCTTCCGAAAGTGGCAATCAAATGCCATTCTCTCCGGCCTTTCCTGCTTCAACGACGTTGTTTGCTTTGGATTGCTCCGAAGCAGAGGCATCGTCTGCATGGGCATCGATTTACCCTCTTCCCGCTCCTTTACGGGATAGGTCTATATTTTGATGATCTCATCATAATCTATTAATTCATTTTTTGTTTAAATTCATTACCACTTTTGGAAGTCGTGTAAATACAGCATTTTCTTAATTTTCTTTTAATCGATCCTTTTTTTAGCGTTATTAGACGCCATACATTAC
>CAZYMW010000018.1:0-9250 GCA_964648605.1 Candidatus Woesearchaeota archaeon
ATGAACACGCTGAATAGAGTTGCTTTACCATTTTTACCTACGTTTCTCATATTTTTATCATACTCTTAATTGTTTATAAACCTTGTGGACACTTATGGATATGGCACTTATATTACAGCTGGCATGTGCACTATCGTCCATGTTTGTAATTTATTTACAATAATTAGTGCCATTTCTCCTAGATAGCTATATCCCTGATACAACTGCTCCCGCCAAGATTTGAACTTGGGTCTCCGGTTCCGCAAACCAGCGTTCTATCCGAGCTAGACTACGGGAGCGTGCATTCTAATTTATTACGCCGGCCGAATTTATAGACCGAGTTCTGCTTTTATGCGTTCTATGTTCTCTATCCTTTTCTGGATAGGAGGATGGGTAGAGAACAGGTTTAGGAGAGCACTAGAACCGAAATTGTTCACTATAAAAAGCGAAGAGTAAGCGTTAGGTTTAGGAGTTCTCGTCGTATTTGAGGGATTTCTAAAAATGGCACGGTTACTCGTGCCTGCAGCAGGTGAACTTATCTTCTTAAGAGCTGATATTAAAGGATCTGGTTCTCTCACGAGTCTAACACTACCCTCGTCGGCATAGCTTTCCCTGGATCTGGAGATACCTAACTGTACAAAAGTTGCTCCTATTGGGATCAATATAGCAGCCACAAGTAGAAGAATACTGTTATTGGAATTTCTATTGTCGAGTCCTCCGAATATCTCTGAGAAAAGTACCATGCTGCCTATGTACGATATTATCATTGCTATAGTAGCTGCCATCGTTGAAACTAGAACGTCCTTGTGCGTTATATGGCTGATTTCGTGACCTATCACCGCCTCGAGTTCATCGTCATCGAGCATCGAAAGTATCCCTTCTGTAGCAACCACTACAGCATGTTTCTCATCCCTGCCGGTTGCAAAAGCATTCGGAACTTTGGACGGCATTATGCCGACCTTCGGCATAGGTATGCCTGCCATATCGGATACTTTCTTCACTATCTTATAAAGCCTTGGATTGTCGCTTTCCTTTATGAGCTTCGTGTGGGTCGTTTTTATCGCTATAGAATCACATTTGTAGTAAGACACAACATTCAATACTATAGCTATAAGGAACATAACAGACATCAACAGAAAAGCATTCCCTAAAAAGTAGCCTATTACAGCTCCAAAAGCGATCAATAAAAGCCCTAAAACTGCAAATAGCAGAACTATTTTTCCGATAGCCATATATTCACGTAATTGTCTTCTTTCTCCGCATATAAAACTATCGTTCATTTTATTTTTAGCAGCGTATCCATCGCATTCTTATAGTTTTTGTAGTTGTAGCCGAAGTGCTCTGCAAAAGCCTCGAGCTGTATCGAAGATTTCAGTTCGCTCTCTGATGATGCAAAGGACACAAAAAGCGATGGTACGCTGTAATCATTGCACAGGCGGCTGTTTATCAGAAAATTCTTGTAAACCTTATAGAACTGGTCGCTCTCCACCAACGCTTTGAGCTTGAACATTACAAACATTTTGTTCTCCTTAAGTTTCGAGCACAGGCCTTTGTTGAGTATAAAAAAGTACTTTTCCGTGTCGGTTATTATATCTGCTTTTCCTTTGTTGATCACGAACGTATAATCTTTATCTGAATAGATTTTCAGATCAAAAGGCGTTTTGTCATCGATATCGTAGACTCTTGCACCATCGGCACAAAAAATGTGGCTGAAACCCAGTTTCTTCGCGCCTTCTGCCAATCCTTTGTCGACTTTCCCTATTACATCAATACGCATCGATAGTTCCGAAGGCGGCGATCAGCCCCCTTTGATTTTTCCGTTTCAACAACTGTGCTTATTCCCAATTGATTGGGAACAAAAACGTCGTTTCCACAGGTGTTATTTTCCTTTACAGAATAAACTCCGCATTTGAACGTCATCATAACCTATTTATGCAGTCTATGATTTAAATCCATTGTCCACTTTAGAAAATGCTGTGTGTACAAACTTTAACAAAAGCTTATATATGAGCATATAAAATAGATAAACAACTATGTCAGAAAAATCAAACCCTATAGCCGATGCACGGCTATTCAAGGATGTTTATATATGCAGAAACTGCAATGCAAAGATAAGGATATCTAACCCGAAGCTGCTCAGACCTATGCGGGTAAAGTGCAGAAAATGCGGGAGCAAGGCTTTAAGACCTAAACATAAGGAATTAAGGAAATTGAAGGTCTAAGGCAGGTATGTCCTTATCTAACTTCTTTTACTCCAACGAGAATAACATTTTAGCGCTTATAGTGTTCCTGCTGATAGTGCTTTTTGTTGTAATAAAGAGAAAACGTTTTTCGATAGAAGGCAAGATATTGTTTATATACAGAACGAAACTCGGGCTTGTACTGATGAAAAAGCTGTCTAAGTACAAAAGAACATTAAACATCTACAGTACAATTGGCGTTGGAGCTGCGGTGGTATCGATAGGCTTTATGCTTTACCTCCTCGTGCCGTACTTGCATCTAATGGTTTCTAAGCCGGCTACAACTCCTGCGGGTCTAGAGCTTGTTCTTCCGGTCTCTGGAGTGCCTGGAATAGTTGGCGTGCCGATCTTTTATTGGCTAATAGCCCTCATAGTAGTGGTGATCCTGCACGAAGCATCCCACGGAATAGTTGCTCTTTCAAGAAAAATAAAGATAAAGGCATCGGGTTTTGGATTTTTCCTAGCTTTTTTGCCGCTTGCTTTCGTGGAGCCCGATGAGAAATCGTTCTCCAGAGCCAAGCGCCTCGATAGGCTGAAAGTGCTTTCTGCGGGTTCGTTTACAAATATTCTGCTCGGTGTAGCGGTTCTGGCGATTTATCTGCTTGTTTCGCATTATATGATAGCTACCCACGCCGTAGCATCGTATCCTCTCCTATTAAAAATTATAAATGTAGTACCTGGCGGCCCGGCTTCTCATGCAAATCTCACCGCGAACACGACTATAACTCAGATAAATGACAAGCAGTTTTTCTCTCCACAAGAGGCTGAATCATACCTGAGTGTGACACCCAGTTCTATCATCAATCTAACATCCTCATCTGGCCAGGTCTACCATATAACCACTGCGTATAACAGATCCATAAACACTTCGACGCACAGCTACATAGGTATAATGGGCGAATATATGTACTCGAAAATTAGCCCGTTCTTTATAACGCCGATAAGCCCTGTAGCTCATCCTATCAATAATCTCGGGGCACAGACTCTTTACTGGTTCGATGGCCTTTTCTTATGGATTTTCTTGATATCGATAGGATTGGGCCTTGCGAATTTCCTGCCGATATTCTATATAACAGATGGCTGTAAGATAGTAAACGAACTTCTCGGATACGCTATAAAAGACAGGAAGAAGCTGATGAAAGTCACAAACGCTGTGATAGTGGCTTTCTCCGTTCTTTTCCTCTTCCTTACCCCTCTGGGGACTATCCTCTTCGCACACCTGTGAAGAGAATGTATTTACAGTACCAAAAGTTGGCAGCTATAGATATTATAGTCTGCTATAGCTGATTATGGCAACGACCATATCGATAGATAAAAAACACGGAAAGAAGCGGAAGAGCTTAAGATACACAAAAGAGAGACTTTAAACGATTTGACATCCTCTCTCATCTAAAGGATGAGAGATCCCTTGGTTCGATGTCTCTACGTTCATAGAGTTGCACCTCTGGGTGTATCAATGCTGCCTTCTATCCTTTAGATAGGGGCTTTCTGCTGTGCGTTCTGTAATTTAATAAATTATAAATATAGTAAAATCCTCTATTATCATATGTCAAAGATAGCAAGGATAATCGAGTTAGTCAGCACATCAAATGTCAGCTTTGAAGACGCTGTTAAGAACGCTGTCGAGAGTCTCTCAAAAAAGGAGTCGGATGTGAGAGGTTTCAAAATAAAGAATGTCAGTGTAGTGACAAAAAACGGAAAGATAGTCGAATGGCGTGTTAACTTAAAAGGTTCTGCCAGCATTTGATCGAGTGGATACTCGCATTATAGGTTAGGAGGATTTATTGTTTAATAAATTTTATACTTATTTAATCTTTATACCGGGAGGAGCTGTTTTGATGACGACTCCATCTCCTTGATTTGTTACGATTGAAATTATGTCTTCTTCCGTATCTGCTGCCATAACCCCTTCTATTTTCATCGATGCGGCTGTATTGTGTGTGTCCTGTATACTGCTTACCTTTGTAAGTAGGGACGTTGTATCTTTCATACCGCGGAAACGCGCTTCTAAAGTTTTCTATATTTAGGTCGATTTTCTTGAATTTTATGTTGGCTACAGCCTCTACATCGAAAAGCAGATATTTCTGCCCGCTGCTTATTATAGTCAAAGCACGTCCGTTCTTCCCCATCCTAGCCGATCTACCTACTCTGTGTACGTATACATTAGGATTCGGAATGCCAAAGTTTATGATATCAGATATATCTGCTATGTCGAGCCCCCGTGCTGCGATGTCGGTTGCTATAAGAAATTGGATTCCTTTTCTAAAGTTCGATAAGAAATGCTCCCTTTTGGACTGACTTAGACCACCGTGAAGCAGTGTAACGTTGTATTTTCTGTCGCTCAGCATTAAATAGACCCTATCAGCATCTACCTTTCTTTCGACAAATATTATTGCCTTAGTAGGCTTGTAAGCATCTATATACGCGGCAAGCGCAGCCATCCTATCACCATAATCAGCGATTGCATACATGTGAGAGATCGTACTTACAGTTACCTCCTCTTCTTTGCCCACTACGATGTGCAAGGGATTCTTTGTGTATTTCTCAGAGATCTCCACTATTGCTTTAGGCATAGTGGCAGAGAATAAGAGAGTCTGCACTCTGTTTACTAGCTTTGATATTATGAATTCCACATCCTCTATAAAACCCATATCCAGCATCGTATCGGCCTCGTCAAGGACCAAGTATCTTACATTTGAAGGGGTTATCGCCTTCCTTTCTATCATATCTATTATTCTACCGGGAGTGCCTATGAGTATATTCACTCCAGCAGAAAGGGCGTTTATCTGCATGTTTATGGAAGCACCACCGTATATTGCAGCTGTTCTTATGCCAGATCCATCGCTTAGCTGCTTGGTGACGTCTGCAACTTGCAGTGCCAGTTCGCGTGTTGGCGTTATAATCATAACTGCTTGATTTTCTTCTGGTAAGAGCTTGTTTATTAAAGGTACAAGAAAAGCGACCGTCTTACCGCTTCCTGTCTTAGCCCTCACAGTAACATTCTTTCCTTCGACTATCGGCGGTATAACTTTCTCCTGCACTTCCGTCAGTTCCATAAAGCCCATCTTTTTTAGAGCGCTCAGAAGTCGTATTTTTAATCCCAGCGATTCGAAACTTACCATGAAAGAATTAATAGTTACAAAAGTATGCGTTAGAGACAGCTTGCCTAAACCTTTTTTCTAACGCCCCGTTCTGCTTCTCTGAAGGGCAGATCTTATATTTGAATATCCTCACCATACTTTATTAACCCATCTTTTGTTTAAATCTGTTGTCTATTTCGATAATACTGTTAAATAAATACGCAGGCTTTAAACAGTCGTTTTATATGCATAGAGAAATCACGACAGCCTGGGGGCGTGATAGTGATCGACAACAACCCTTTGAGTATAGCTTACTATTAGGATATAGCGAACTTTTAGTATGATCCTATCACCGGCATTGTCGAAGATGAAACAAAACTTCCGGATATTCCTTGTATAAAAATTATCTAAAAGATCCTAAACTAAAGGCATTAGCACTGGCTGTGCTTGGCAATCGGGAGGTGAGAAGGTACGAATATGCATTAAAAGAAACAAAAAACGTTTAATTAAATTGTATGAAAAGGGTGGAGGATATACAGCTTTTTTGTAGAAAACAGATTCTTGAACAACGTATTCTGTTAACCTACTGCCGACATCATCGGATGGTGCCGTATATTATTGACTTATGCAGCGCCCATATTTAGGCTTTAGAAGAAATGAAGCGTGTCTGGCAATGGATTTAAATAAGAGATTGGACTAATAACCTATTATGATAGCATTCGAATATAGGATCTATCTTACGAAGAAACGAAAAGATTGAAAGCTGTGAAGCGCCTAAAGATCCGCACTTCCAGGATCTGCCGATTGAGTATATGTCAAAAAATACAAGAAAGAAAACGAAGCATGTAAAGAAACAAGCAGAAAAGAAAAAGGCTGTTATTAAAAAAAATAAAAAAGAGAAGCCTATAAAAGTAATCGTAAACATTAATAAACTCCTTTCTCTTGAGGAGGCGGTAAAGTACGTAACCGACCTCGGTGGTGATAGAGGTCTCGAGATATTCAAATATCTTATCCACAAAGGTCCTATGGAAGAGAACCTGCTAGCTAGAAGATTAAGATTCAATAAAGCGAACGCCATACGTAAATTCTTATACAAACTGTACAACAAAGGCCTGGTCTCGTACGTAAGGAAGAAAAGAGGTGTGAAAGCTTGGTATACATATTACTGGAGGTCGAATCCAGAAAGGCTTATCTTCCTTCTGCAAAAAGAATACGAGGACGAAATAGCCCAGGCTGAGAAATCGATAGCTCTGAACAAATCGGGAGATTTTTATCTATGCAACAATTGCAACAGGCAGTACAGTCTGACGAAGGCTCTCGAGAACGATTACATATGCATAAACTGTAATAATACGCTGGTTCATCTTGAAGTCTCGGAGATAACAGGTGAGAAGCAAAGTAGGATAGCTTTTCTTAACAAGAAAATAGAGAAACTACAGGAATTGATCAAGACAAAATAAGCTCTACTTGACCCCGACCAGCTGGCAGTTGCTGCCAACGTATATGGTCGGTGCAGAATTGCATAGCGAAGGATTCGTAGAAGCTGACAAAGCACACGAATATCCAAAGCTTATGTTATGAGAGATGCAAAAACTGCTGCCGTTATAGTGCAAAGCGGTAACATTCTGGCACGCCAATTCGCATATGCCTACCGCTACAGCCCTGTGATTCTCCGAAGGATTCATATAGAATATTGCAGCTGCTACGACCAAAACAACAATTATTACCATTACTATAGTATTACCTTTATCCATCGATACCTTTGAAGACTGCGTTAGGCCCCCTTTAAATCCCCCCTACTCCAGAAATAAGGCTTGTCTCTGATTGCCCAGAGACAGATACCCGGTCTCTGCAGATATTCGTTTTCTTTGTTGGATAGATTTTATACTTTAATGCCGACATAATCTATTTATGCAGTCTGCGATTTAAATCCGTTGCCGTTCTTCAGCCGATTATATACAGAGAAGAAAATCAGGTTTTAGAGTATTTAAAAGCATAATCGCTATCTAATTGAATGGCAGAAATATCCGAGCCCGAAAGAAAACACGGGTTCAAGCTGACCTACCTGATATATATAGCAGTAGTGCTCGCTGCTGTTATAGTTGCCATTTTTGTAATGACAGCTATCTTATCGAAAACCTCTGGAACTGTTCCTATCGGCAATGGTTGGAATGAGGTCACTGCCAACAAGCCTTTTACTGTCGGAAATTCTCTGTATGTAACTTTCGTAGGGATCGAGGGGTGCAAGTTCTGCGCAGCAGAAAGATATGCACTATTTTCCGCACTAAGCAACTTCGGAAATTGGACTTTCAATGGAAAAACGATAACTCTCTCCACTCTTAATACTTCAAATCTAAGTGCAGAACCACAACCGTACACTCTTTTTTATCAGGCTGCTGAAGGAGGATGGACAATAAATTTCCTTGCACGAAACTTAGGTTACACATCGAAATATATCGATTTTTCATCCGTTGAGGTGCTGAACAATTATAATGCACAGCTGCAGACTCCCAATGCGATACAAACGGGGTATCTCAACAAATACGATCCGGAAGGGAGCGTACCATTTACTGTCATAGGCGGCAACTTTTTCGAGGTCGGAGCAGGTAACTCTATGGTACCTGGAGGCATTCCTATAACACTTATCGATGGAGGGCTCGCTCCAGATGCGTTTATAAGCGAATACAATAGTAGCGGATCGGCCGTAAATTCCGCAATAACTACAGAATCAAACTATATGACCGCTATGATCTGCCACGATATATCCAATGCAGCACACGTATGTTCGGTTCCTGAAATAAGTTCTATAGAAGGCCGTCTGAAATAATCGGCTTTTCAGGCGATTCTTAGTCTGTGGAGGATGTTGCCGTACAATGTATATATCGCCGAGAAAAACCTCTGGAAAACTTTGGAATCTGTGAGAAAGTAGACTGTTATCAGAGCTATGCCCGATCCGAGTAGTATCCCTGAAAGCACATCTGTAGGATAATGGACGCCTACGTATACTCTAGAATAAGATACCAGAATGGCTTCTACCAAGAGCGGTATAGAATACCTTCTTTTTAAGAAAAGCAGAGAGACGGCTGCACCGGCAAATACTATAAGAGCGTGTCCAGAAGGGAAAGAGGAATCGCTATCTAATGGTACTAGTGTCTTCACCCCGGAAAGAGTGAGAAACGGTCTGGGTCTATAATATACACCTTTCAGAAACAGGCCGACTGCTATTATTATTATGAAAACTACTGCTAGTATAAGCGCGGCTTTTTTCTCCTTAGTTTTGCCAAGGATCCACATAAGGGCTACTGCAGGTATCCAGAAATCAGCCCTGCCATAAAGCGATAAGGCTACAAAGAAACTGTTGAGTGATGGCACGTTAATGGTGCTGTTTATAAATCTGAAAAGAGAGACATCATATCCGTATACTAGCTTGTAATTTACTACAAGAAACATCGCAGCGAATGCCGCTACGAGGACTAAGCCGTAGAACAGCACCCATCTTTTTTCCATACCAGCAAAATCAGTCCTTCCGAAAGTGGCAATCAAATGCCATTTCCTCCCTGCCTTTCTGCTTCAACGGTGATACTTGCTTCGGCTTTCTCCGAAGTAGAGGTATCATCTCCACAAGCGTTGATTCCCCCTTCTTTGTAGCTTTTTATAGATGCTTCTAAAAGCTTATTATAAAGAAACCTTGCTTCCTCAAGTCTTTTTTCCAACGCCTTTTTCTGTTCCTTTGTAGGATAGATTCTATATTTGAATGTCTGCATCATATTTTATTAATCCATCTTTTTGTTTAAATTCATTACCAACTTTCACAACTACCGTTTATATGCATTTCGGGAGACTAGCGCATAATTCGATTATAGAGAGCTAAAGTTCGTTATGAGAAGGGAATCGAGATAGGCTGCTATCCCTGCAAATGAGCTAACAGGCGGTCTATCCCGAGCTTAGCAG
>CAZYMW010000019.1:0-2374 GCA_964648605.1 Candidatus Woesearchaeota archaeon
CACTACCAAAGTTTTTCAAATATATGTTAATGCTCTGCTAAATTACACAATAGGCTCGAAGTATCTTATCTACTGGATTCTGCCTGTCTTTCTGTGTCGATTCTTTTTGAAACTGGGAAAACGGAATCCTGATTGTTAGCTGCACCTATCAATACGTCGTGGAGAGCATCGGATGCCTTCTTGCCCGAGAAAGAAAGCTGGAACGTACCTTGTGCTATCCATCTGAGCGACATATCCAGTCTCCGCATAGGGGATGTATCCACTTGTTTTGCTATTCTTTGACCGGCTATCAGAAGAGACATTACTTCTTCCTTCGGTGCCGAGTTTTCTATTGCCTTCACAAGTACTTGTATAGGATTCTTGCCTTCCTTCTGTATCGCATCGAAAGCATCATCAACTATCAAGAAAGCCGTGTAAAACCTGCCAGAAGAGACTTTAGATGTCCTAAGATGTTTCTTGCCTTTGTGGCCGGGTACCATCAAATGCGTTATAAGACGCTCGACTACGTTGACTCTGCTTCGTGCCATCCTTTGCTGTGAAGTCCTGCCGCTGCTTTTCGGCATAAGCATCGGCTTCAGCGATATTACTTTAGCTAATCCAGGGTCCTTGACCTCTACATTGTAATCGTATTTTCCGAAAAGTTTGATTTCTTGAGACGCTTTTGCATCCTGCTTTTTATCGTTCTCGCGTTTTTCTTCTTTAACAGCGTGTTGATCGGTTTCCATAGCTTCATCTTACAGGTTTCTGTTTACGTCCTCTGACTAGTTCTTTTAAAGCTATCCCATTGACGCTTATTACCTTGAATTTTACACCCGGCAGGTCTCCTCTGGCTCCTTTCTGTGCACCGCCTATCCTCTCCACGACAACGTCGTTGTGCTCATCTATGAACGAGACCCCTTTGTTCATAGGTATATAAGCCGTAATAATCTTACCGTTTTTTGTGAGCTGCACTTTGCACGATTTTCTTTTCCCTGAAGAGGGCTTCTTGGGGGTCACTTCCACTTTTTCGAGGACTATACCTTTAGCCTGAGGCGCCCCCTCGAGAGGATCGTATCCCCGCCAATCTTTGAAAAAATAAGAACGGCTCCTGTTCTTGCTGAACCTGACTCTTTTCTTGCGTTTCAGGAGCATTCTTCCATTGAATAAACCGCGTGTTTTGTTTCCCATGATGCTATCTGATATTTACATTAGTTATATTAAAATACCTTTGCATCAGCGCTTTTATAAGCTTTATCTTCGAATGCGACAGCCTTATCTCCACAGTAACGTCCAGCTTCTTTGAATCGTCTTGATCGTTCGCTACATAACCTGAAAGCAGCTTTTCGGGATGTATCATATTCTCAAAAAGCTTGACGGGATCATCCGAGTACTCCACGACTATGATCTCTTTTTTGAGCATCTCCTGGAGCATTTTTATCTTCATACCATTTTTCCCTATTGCGATACCGGCTTGCCCTTGGTTTACAACGAAGATTATTTTATCGTCTTCCACGAGCGAATCCCTCGCTAGGATCGATGTAACATCGGAGAAAACATTCATCGTAGAGATCGTATTGCTGTCTAATTTTATGCCCATACTTCATTTTTTTACACCGAGGACCGATATATTGAACGATTTCCCGCAAGCTATGGATAGAGCTTCGTTGTCTCCGTTGTATTCGTAAAGCTGGACGCCGCATCCTGACAGCTTATCCTTAATCTTTTCCTCGGAGTTTACGGCGTATACTATGAACTCTAACTCTCCATTTTTCGCGGCTCTTACCGTAGAATTCAGGCCGATATAAACGGCTTTATTCTTTATTTTCTCCTGCATCTTTTTCTTTATGTTCTCTTCCATTTTCATTCACTACCAATTTTACTGCTCCTGTGCCTATGGGTATCACCTGATTAGATATCACATTGTTCGCAACGAATTTGAACTCGTCGACCTCGTGGTAAAGGCTTGCTTCCACAAGATGTTTAAGAGGTATCTCGAACGCTGCCCTAGCGAAGACAGATTCGGTTTCGCCGCTAAGCCCGTATCTTCCTATGCCACGGACAGTCCCATCGACGCACATCGCATCGGCTATCAATAGTATATGTCTGAGATCCACATTAAGTCCTACATTCTGCAGTGTGTCGTGGACCTCGCTGATTATGAGGTTCCTACCCGCTTCTATACCGAGTACATTGGCAACTTCCATGATGTCGTTTGAGGCGGTTCTTACCTGATCGATCTCATCCATCTTCATTATCTCCTCCAAGTTGGAGCCCATCGTCTTTATCAAGAAAGTGCCGTCCTTGTCTTTTGTCAGTATCGCTCTGCTCACACGCGGTATACCCGACAGGGTTATGCCGATAATCTTGTTGCGGAGCTTTATCAGCTTCTTTACAC
>CAZYMW010000019.1:2474-9088 GCA_964648605.1 Candidatus Woesearchaeota archaeon
CTATGCTGGCGTTGAGCTTCATCTTGCTCAGTCTGGATTCCACGATCCTGGTGCTCAGTCTGTACTCTCTCATAGCTTCTCTATCCAGAATTAACTCTATGGATTTCCTCCTCAGAGATATGTTGTATGAAGATATTATGTCTCCTACTTTTATCTCTATTATCTTAGAGGCTATTTCAGATGCTTTCTGTTTGGACTTTGCGTACTCGGGTTTAAGGTATATCTCCATTATCGGCGTCGATATCTCCTTCTTTGCATCGAATATCTCTATGAGTCTTGGAAGGCCGAAAGTCGTGTTTATTATCGTAAGACCGGCAACGTGTTTTGTCCTGAGAGTAAGCTGCGTACTTGCCTCGCCTACGCTCTGTGCTGCTATTACTCCTACAGCCTCGTTTGGAGTGATGAGCGAGTACTCGTATAGTTTCCTGAGTTCCTCTATATCGGCTTTCTCCCCGTACTTCTTCTTGAAGGCTTTCACGTATTTTTCTGGTATTTCCATATTAAATTTTAAGCTCCCCTTTGTCGCTGGCAGACACATCCAATCCGTCTTCCCCGTATTTAAACTGTATGATCTTATCGCCCAATCTCACGGACAGATCATTTTTAACCTTTAGATCCTGGAGGGCTGATGACAAACGTCTCTGCATATATCCGGAGATCGGAGTACGAATCACGTTGTCCATTAATCCTTCACGGCTGCTCGCTGCATGAAGGAAGTATTCTACAGGGTTCAGTCCTTTCTTATAATTAGAAACCACGAAACCGCGAGCTATGAGCCCGTTATCGTCTTTCTTCGTGTGGGACGTAAGCCTGCCTTCGAACCCGTTGTTTATTCTAGCGTCCCTAAGCAGCTGCTGACCTACAATACCGACTGTAGGGATAAAATTTGTCATGCTGCCTTTTGCTCCGGTGTTCATCATCGCTTCGACATTGTTGTTCTTGCTCTTCATGAACGCGCTTATTACGTTCCTTACACGCACTTTCAATTTGTTGGTAAGACTGATCATCTTTGGTTCTAGAAGCTGGTCTGGGGTTTTAAGCATGGTGTTCGCTGTATCCACGCCTTCCTTTATAAGATCCGATATTTTTGTGTAAGCGGCGTTTGGGATGTCGAAATCGCTTATGCTTACGCTCATACCGTTTTTCACCAGGACCATAAGACTGAGTTTCGAGAACTGGTCTATAAAGCGGGAGGTTATATCGGGTCCGTATCTTACGAACAAGAACTGAAGCAGGCTGCCGTTTTCCTTGCCGATCGTAGCGCTGTCTATAACGCCGGTCTGTAGTTTTCCGTTCTTTATCCTGACATAGGAATCGTCGTCGTTGGTTATCCTGGACGTCGTGCTTTGGTTCTCGAAATTCAAATCGCTCGGCAGAAGCATGCTGAACACCTCCCTGCCGCTGTATTTCTCTTTTTTGAGCGAAGGTGTTATCCCTATTGCTGCTAATAGGAATTCTGCAGTCGCCTTATCGACGACGGTGTCCTTGTTCGTCAATATAGCACAGCCGGATATATAATCCTGAAGAGCTCCTATCAGTGGAAGTCCGTGTCTGGGAGAGACGATATTATGCTTTATGTTTATTATCATGTCGGCTTCAGCCAGCGCTTCTTCGTTTTGTAGCACGTGTATATTCATCTCGTCGCCGTCGAAATCCGCCCCGTAAGGAAGAGTAGCAGACGGGTTTATCCCGAAGGTGTCGTACGGCAGAACTTTAGCGTAGTGACCCATTATCGATAGCCTATGGAATGAAGGCTGCCTGTTGAACAGCATTATGTCTCCGTTTATTATATGTCTTTCGATTATGTACCCGGGCTTCAGTTCGTCCAAAGCGTTCTGCAGAGTGAATTCTGTTATCTTTTTCTTTATACCGTCCGGTGTTATTATGTAATTAGCCCCTGGGTACGAATTGTAGTTTTTTATTAATTCTTTCATTCTATCGATATTTATATCTGTTACGTATTCGGGAAATGTTACCTCCCTAGCTATTTTTATAGGGATTCCGACCTCGTCCAGCCGAAGGAATGGATCTGGAGCGATGACTGAACGCGCTCCATAGTTCACTCTTTTTCCGAGAACCGAGCCTCTGAAACGGCCTTCTTTCCCTTTGATCCTGTCCTCGAGGGTTTTGAGTTTCTTCCCGGATTTATGACGTGCAAAAGGTATCTGAGCTGTTCCGTTGGATATCAAGGTGGTAACGTGGTACTGAAGAAGGTCCCATAGCTCGTCTATTATTATTTCCGGAGCGCCTGATTTTATATTCTCGGTCAATCTTTGATTAGTTCTTACTATGTCGGTCAATTTGTGCGTAAGATCGTCCTCACTCCTTTGTCCGTTCTCCAGCGTTATCGAAGGCCTTATCGTTATTGAAGGCACCGGTAAAAGCGTTATTATCATCCATTCCGGTCTTGAGTGATCGGGATCGAGCCCCATGAATTGAAGATCAGAATCTTTTATTTTCTCCAACTTCTCCAACACGTCGACTGCTGTCAGCTTTTGACCGGCGTACATGAAGGTGTAAGGTTTCTCAAGTTTGATTTTTTGCTGCCTCTCGTGACAGAAAGGGCACACGGTGACGTTCTTGGCGTGCTTTATTATCGCTTTTATCAACCTATTCTTCTTTTGGAGGCCTTCATGAGCTTCCACGGCCACAAGCATCTCACTGAATTTCTTAAGGTTGTTCTCGGGGATAAGTATCCTTCCGCACGAATTACAGGTCGCATTTACGAAATTGTATACGAAAGCTACCATTTTCACGTTGAAAACAGGTCTTGCCAGCTCTATGTGCCCAAAGTGCCCGGGGCAGTCTTTTATCGTGTTGCCGCACGTCTTGCATATAAGCCCGGGATCCGTCACTCCCATCCTAAGATCAGATAGACCTCCATCGACTGGGAAACCATCTATATCGTAAAGTTCGGACGATGTAACCGCAACAGTACTCATCTTTTGTATCGTCTTCGGAGACAGCAATCCGAATTCTATGCCGTTTATCTTGTGAAAAACGAAGTTCGAATCGAGTTTCATACCTTTCTACCTAGCAACATCTTTGGATATAGACCGACGGCTTTAAGTTCGTCGAGAAGTATCTTGAAGGAAGCAGATACTTCTATCAATTTTATAGGGGCGTCTTCTCCGTCGATCTGGCAGTATCCTGTTCTCTTACGTACGTTGTAGACCGCGATAAGCCCGCACTTTGAACAAACGGGTATGGATATCTTGTCTGAGTCGAATCTTTCTTTAAGGGTGAGGGCTGCACCGTAGGCTACGAAACAGTCTTTCTCCATCTCTCCGAGCCTTAGACCACCCTTCTTGGATTTTCCTTCGGTGGGCTGCCTTGTAAGCAGCTGTATTGGCCCTCTCGAACGCCACTGTATCTTATTTGCTGCGAAGTGCTTAAGTCTTATATACATCATGTTTCCTACGAATATTCTTACTTTCATTTCTTCGCCTGTTATCCCATTGTACATGGTTTCGACGCTGTTTTCCCTGAAACCGTATGATTTCAATTCGTTTCTTAACGATTCTTCGCTTTCTCCGATGAACGGGGTACCATCCACGTATCTGCCGCCCAAAGCGCCTACCTTTCCGGCTATCAGCTCCAGCATATAGGATATGGACATTCTTGCAGGAAGCGAGTACGGCGAGAATATAAGGTCTGGGGTTATCCCGGAATAAGTGAACGGCATATCCTCTTCATTAAGAAGCATTCCGACTACTCCTTTCTGTCCGCTCCTAGAACCGAATTTGTCACCTATCTCTACTCTTCTGTCCTGCCTTACCTTCACAGCTACGTATTTGTTGCCGTCGAACGTGGAGGTTAAGAAAACGCTGTCGACAGTGCCGCCTTCGCCGGTTCTGCACTCCACAGAAGTCTCTATCTGTTTTTGTACACCCAGCCTGAACTTATCTATCGAAGATATGAATCTTGGTGGCGAAACTCTGCCTATTAGCACATCGCCGCTTTCCACCTCAACGGAAGGAAAAACTACCCCATCCTCATCAAGGAATTGATAAGCATCCTCGGATCTGTATCCTGCGACGTCCTTGTCTGGAATCATTATTTTGTCGCTTTGTCCGCCTATGTATCTCGTTTCTTCTATTTTATATGGCCTGAAAAACATCGACCTAAAAAGCCCCCTATCCACAGACGCTTTGTTTATTATTACTGCATCGTCCATGTTGTAGCCGAGATAAGACACTACGGCTACGACTATGTTTTGACCCAAAACGTGGCTATTGAAAGCTGGATTGTTATATATTTTGGTCTTGACTACGGGTATCTGCTGGTCTATTGCGATGATCGAATCGTTATCCATCCTTATAAGATAATTGTTGGAGTATATCCCTACCCCTTGCTGCACGCTTTTTACAGCAGTAACGTTCCTGTGCGGGTTACTATGGTTAACGAAAGGAAGCATGGACACCTGCGTCCCGAAAACAGATAGAGGAGTTATCTCCATGTGAGTATGTTCTGGAGTCAATTCGTCCTCGTTCGTGGCGACGTAAGCGTCGTCCTCCTCATCTGCATCGAGGTATTCTATCTTGCCTTGCTTTATAAGATCATTCCACGCCGTATGTCCCTCGCTCAGAAGGTTGATGTCTTCTTTTGTGACCAGCGGCTTCCCATTTTTAACCACTATGAGAGCCCTGACCAAACGTCCACCATCGGTGTTTATGATAACGGTATCGGTATCCTTTCTGTATCTAACATTAAGACTTGAAGGTAGTTTACCGTTCCTTCTGTCTGCTATCAGATTTTTTACGAGTTTGCGTGGCTCATCTATTTGACCGCTTAAAACACCGTTTAAAAACACAAAACTCATATAGGCTTTACTCCGTATTCCTTTATTTTATTCAGGACGGTTGTGTTATCGACTCCATCGCTGGATATCTTCGCAAGTATGGCTATGTTTTTTGTCAGCCCTATATTCGGACCTTCTGGGGTTTCTGTAGCGCAAAACCTGCCGAAATGAGTCCCGTGCAGATCCCTAGCCCTAGAATTTTCTCTATTTGAAGTGAGAAGGGATTCTACTTTTCTCAGATGCGACACTGTGTCGGGGAAACTCCTTCTGTTAAGATGCTGGGTTATACCGACCCTGCCGCCGACCCACTGTCCTGTCGCAAGCGAAGATCTGATTCTCGTTGTAAGCTGATCCGAAGTGAATATGTGCTTTGGATTCGGGATCCTATCCTTCCTTATGCCCCTCTCAAAATTGTACTTCGCATCGTTTAATACCTGCTTGAAAATGAATCTGAACAGCATATCAAGATTGTAGTTTTCGGCGTGAAGCCTCTTGTTCGAATAGTGGTCCTTATCTATCTCCTTCTTATCTATAGAGTATGAAAGAAGCATCGATATTACGTATATCAAATATTCACCTTTTATCTTCCTGGATCGTTCGTCTCTGCCGAAGAATGGGAATAAGAGAGCGTCGATATTTGCTGCAGCTGTATCGACTGGATGAACGGAATGCAGAGATTTGCCTATCGTTTCCAAAGCGTCCTTTTCGCCGCCTACGCTATAAGCCAGCAAGTTTATATTAAGGGTGTTCTCTATATCCTCGTCGCCTTTCGCTATTTTCTTGATTAGCTCGTTCTCATTTGTGAAGCCGAGTGCCTTAAGAAGGCTGAAGATCGGCACCTTCTTCAACTTGCCAAAACTTATATAAAGAAGATTGCTGTTGGAAAGTTGTATAATGTGTGGAACCTTTATGTTTTCGGCGTCGGCAAATATTTTCGCCGAATAGATAAAGCCTTCCTGGCTTTCTTTGCTTATCAGTATATTGTTAGGTGCCAGATCCTCGGTTGTTATTATAATTCTCTCTGTCCCATTTATTATAAAATATCCGCCTGGATCATCCGGATCCTCACCGAGTTTTATGAGTTCTTCGCGGGACAGCCCATTAAGATTACAGTATTTTGACTTAACAACGATGGGTATCCTGCCTATAAAAACTTCCTCTTCGGCTATCTGCTTCTTATCGGATATATATGATATATTGAGCATCATCGGCACATCGTAGGTAAGATCCCTTATCCTCGCTTCCATAGGAGTGAGCTGCCTGAGGATCCCGTCTGCCTCGAGTACGTCTGGTTTTCCAACAGTTATATTGCCAAGTTTTATGACGAAATTAGGCCACTCTTGCGGTTTTATGACCGGCTCTATCAGGCTTTCGCTGTCTATTATCTTCTGGATCCCGTGATCCAAGAAATATTCAAAAGAGGATATATGATGCCCTGCTACGTTGTTCGATTTTAGTGCTATCTCCAGCAGCTTGTCGCTATCTTCTTTGTCCATAAACACTTCACTTCACGACGAGGCGATAATAATTGGCTTCGCCGGCTGTGTCACTTTTCCGAACTATCTCTAATACGTTATCTTCGACTGCATTCAGCTGCTTCACAGCTGGATCCGTCGATTTTATCTTCGGTAGATCTCTGCCGGAAATTTTAAATTTCTCCAAAAGCGCAGCTACCTCTTCCTGAGCAAGTACTCTATATTTCGGCGAAAGGCGGCTTTTAAAAACGTCTAAATCCAAGCAGGGAACCTCGTAAGTGATTTTTTCAATCAATTAAGGTGATTTTATGAGTATATAAAGCTTTCGTTTTGTTGAA
>CAZYMW010000020.1:0-8861 GCA_964648605.1 Candidatus Woesearchaeota archaeon
TATATGGGCAATTATCCGCTCGGATTATCGCACGTCGGGCTGCTTTCTGCGATACTCAGGCTATCGAGCGGAAGTTTCAACATCTCTAGCAGCATAAGAAGTAGAAGCAACTATGACAATACCGTATAAAATGATAGCCGTGAAAAATGGTTAAATACAACGCTGGATTATTATATTATATGGTACACGAGAACATACTATCTTCATACGTCGGGTCAGAAGTCACCATAAGATTGCAGGGCAAAAAACACGCTAGCGGCATACTCGAACAGATCAAGAAAGGCACTGCTTACGTCAAGATCACGAAGAAGCAGAAAAGAAAGATCCCGACATCGGAAATAAAAGGCATCGAAGGCAAACCCTTCGGGCATGGGGACTTTGAGAAGAAAGTAAATAGCCTGATAGAAACTATGATAAAAAGAGGAGAGGCTAAAGACGAAAAGGAAGCCATAGATCTTATAAAAAAGAGATTCTTCTGAATGCGAAGTATTCCGTTGGGTATACCTGAACTTTTTAATAACGAAAATAGCAGATTAAAATAGTGATCAGCCTAAACATTGGCAATCTGCAGTGGCCGTTGTCGATGGTATGGCCGAACTATAGGTTTAATGACCCACCTTTCCAAAGTCTTTTTATACGTGTGAAAAGTAGATATATGATGACTTCGCCATTTTTAGAAGCGGTCAATCTGACGAAAAGATACGGCTCTTTTACAGCTTTATCGAACCTGAATCTCAAGATAGAAGGGCCAAAATGTGTCGGTTTCTTGGGTCCAAATGGCGCAGGCAAGACTACTACCCTCAAGATATTCACCGGCCTGATAAGACCCACCGAAGGGAAGGCGTTGATAAACGGTATCAATGTGAACTCGAATAAGAAAAAAGCATTGGAATCGGTAGGTTCTCTCATAGAAACACCAGAAATATACGGATCACTCAGCGCAAGGGAAGCTCTGTCCCTGATAGCCAAGATAAAAGGAATACCTGCTGATTCTGTAAAGAAAAGCATCGCAGAGGTGAGCGAACTCGTCAATATGAAGGAGCTTATCGACATGAAAATGAAAAACATGTCAAAAGGAATGAAGCAGAGGATCAATATGGCCGCCGCAATGCTCGGCAACCCCGATATACTTCTTTTGGATGAGCCCACTTCGGGTATGGACCCAAGAGGGATGAGCGAAGTAAGAGATATAATAAAAGACTTGAAAAAGGAAAGCAGGCTGATCTTCATGAGCTCGCACCTTCTAAGCGAAGTATCCGAGATATGCGATGAAGTGGCTATGGTGGATCACGGTAAACTTTTAGCTTACGGTCCGATAGATGCGATAGTGAATAAGTTTTCCAGGGCAAGAGGCGCCGAAATCGAGGTAAACGTTCTTAAACCCCTAAATGCGGTTGTGTTGAAAAGGATACGTAAAATCGATGGTGTCAAAAGCGTTAGGCAGATAAATGATAGAACTATAAGCATCTGGATAACAGACGGACTGAAAGGACAGGAAGCCGTGCTATCAAAGCTCGTCGAGCTGAAAATAGGTGTGGTAGGATTCAGGCAATCTTTATCGGCTTTGGAAAAGACTTACTTAAACGTTTTTAAAGAGACTGTATGACTGCGGCAAGAAAACTAAAATTCGGAGAGAGGAACAGTGTACCGAATGGGTTTGCTCAGGTAATGGTGATGATGCACTACTCCTTTTTGGAATATATAAGGTCCAGAAGGTTTTTTATACTGCTTATAATAACCGTAGCGATAGGGTTGCTGCTCACCGGGATCGTAGCGTATTACCGCCCTCAAAGTTTCCTCATGACAGAGCAGGCATTTTATTCGAATTGGTGGAGTTCTAGCATCATAACTTTCATAATTATACTACCCGCTGTATTTTTCGGCGGCGACGCAATATCCGGAGAGTTTCAGAACAAGACGGGGTATTTCCTCCTAAATAATCCGATAAGACGCTCAAGCGTCTACACCGGGAAATTTCTTGCTGCACTGGCAGGTTCTTTGATAATGCTGTTGGTATTCACAGCCATGACGGTAGGAAACGGGATCTACTATTTTGGCGGGGTGACAGGGCTTTTTTGGGAAGCACTTAGTTTCACAGCTATAGCTATCGTGACGGTGATGGGCATAACTTTCTTTTTCAGTTCTATTTTCAAAAGCAATTCTGCAGCTATAATAGTGACCGTAATCCTGCTCATATTCATTTTCCCATTTGTGCAGAGTCTAGTGGCTAACTTCGCTCACGTCGAACCGTGGTTCGATATCTCCTATGGTACTCAAATAGCGAACAGCGTGCTTATAACACCTTATCCACCGTCTTTTCAGAGCAGTGTCATGCCTTTGGCGCACGGACGGAGCATAACGATTACTCAATATAATGCAACGATACCTGAAGGACTCATCATAATGATAGTGTACTTCATAGCTTCCGTTGTCGCAGGTTTAATCCTATTCGAATACAAGCAATTCAACTGAGCATTTCGTCTCCGGAAAAATACCCTTCCTGTCAACGATATTATCCATATTCTCGGCAGACAGCTATAAGCATCTTTTGTACGCAGCTTTTTGGATGAGAAAACTGGAAGTTGAACATGTTCAATTAACTTTTATAGAGGGTTTTCCAGGTATAGCCTTTTCGCTCCCGCCTTTTTTGACATCGATTTTGCAGCCGAAGGTCTTTTCTAACCACTTCTTGGACTCTAAGAATATCTTGTATTCTTCGTCGGCGTAGAGAAGCTTGTTAGGCAGTCTATTCACTTTGCTAGTAAGCGTTTCGGTGAGGTATCCTTCTGTGCCAAGGATCTCCTTTATTTTTTTGGGATCTTTTATTTCCTTCGATATCTCCGCTATCTTATTATAAATATCGAATGCATCTTTATCTGCCACACTAATCAATATCTCTTTTGATTCGTGTTTTTTCTTGCGCAGCATCGCTATTATCTTTCTTATATCCTCTGCGGTCGTTTCAAGAACGGATATCTCGGTTTCGATGGCTTCGCTTATGGCATCTTTATCGGTTTCCGGCCAGCCGTCTCTTTCTATGGAATTTTTATGATCCAATCTGTGGTATATCTCCTCTGTGATATAAGGAAAAATGGGGTGTATGAGCTTTGTTATGGTCTCGATGGCCCACTGTATATTCTCCCTGTTCTTGCCGCCCAGGTCTATATAGAGTTTAAGTGCTGATACGGACTCGTAAAGTGCATGGAAAAGTCCGCTCCGGAAGTTCAACGTTCTATAATTCTCCGTAGTCTTTTCTATTATCGTGTTTATCACAGACTTTAAGTAGGCATCTATCGTGCTTTTTTCGTCTGCAAACGTTCCAAGCATCTCCAATAACTGCATGAGAAAACTTAGTCTCTGATCCAGCCCGTTTATGTTATCGGTGCTCCAGTTCGCATCGTCTATCTTTTCGCCTGCTCCGATGACGAGCCTTAACCTGTCAGCCCCGTATATCTTCACCTGTTTCTCTATCGTCAAAGCGGCGTGTTTTGATTTAGACAGTTTCTCGGTGTTTATAGTGAGCCAGCCGTTCACTGCGATGGCTCTCGGCCACTTGTTCTCTGGGAATAATAAGGCATGATTCATCATAAAAAACGGCAGGTGGTTTGTTATGTGCTCCTTCGCCGTCATCCTGATGTCTAATGGATACCAGTACTCGAACTCTTCACGCATCCTTCTGACTATATCTTCGTGTTTTTCGTCGATCGTCCCCTTTCCGTAAAAGACGTATTCGAACAGCTCATCGTTCACGTCCTCTAAAGGCATGTCTTCTATCAAGTGGGCTATGGTGTAGTAGGCCATATAAATGGTGGAATCGCTGAGAGGTTCTATTACTTGGCTTTTATCCCACGGCAGGGGAGTACCCAGCCCGCCGTTTCTCGTAGCCGCCTTATCATCCAGCCAGTCTATCACGGCTAAAAATTGCACTTTCAATTCCACCGGGTATATTTTCATCGACTCTATAAGTCTGCGTCCAAGTTCTTTCCAATGTAGGTCTGAATACTTTATGAACCACTGATTCTCTACGATCTTTACTATACCTTCGTAACCGCATCTGCATACGACCTTCCCGCTGATCTCATAGATGTTGTCGTATACTTCTAATCTTTTTAGGATTTCGACGATCTTTTCTCTGGCTTCGCCGACACGGAGTCCGCTTATTTCCCCGCTTTCCGCCATCGTTCCTTTGTTGAACTCCTCTTTGTATACGAAGTTAGTTGCTTTCTCGAGGCCGTGCTGGTTTTTTCCAAATTTCTTTATCGCATTTTCGATGAGGTCCTCCTCACCTGGAACGTCCACGACTTTTATGGGTTTTATAGCCGAGTGTTTTTCGGTCACCAGCTCGTTTACAGCTTCGAAATCGAATGGGGCATGAGCCGGTACGCTCATCACTATACCCGTACCTATCTTTGTGTCTACAAAATCTGCACCCAGAATGGGTATCTCCTTCCCATTCACTGGGTTTTTGACGGTAGCATCGGTTATCGTGTTTATGTCGAAAGGACCTAGATCTTTTACGTTTTTGAGCTGGTTTTCAAGTTTTTCTTTAGCAGATTTTATTACTATCCACGTCTCATCATTCACATCTAACTTCACGTATTCGCCTTTTAGATTTACCCATAGATTGGTCGCACCATACACAGTCTCCGGCCTGAGCGTAGCCGCCGGCAGCACTAAATCACCGAGTCTAAACTCTATTATAGTGTAACCTACTGGGGATTCTCCTTCCCCTTCTGATCTGTCGTGGTCGCCTATCGGTGTTTTTTCATTCGGGCACCAAACGACTGGATGCGTTCCTTTGTATATCATCCCCATATCCTTGAGCTTCCTGAACTGCCACTCTACGAATTTTGAGTAATAAGGATTGAGCTGGGTCGTGAAAAACTTCCTCCTCCAGTCTATCGATATCCCTGCTGATATCAGGTCGTCCATAGCTTTCTTCGAGAAATATCGGCAGATGAATTTTTCATCCTCTCCGAATTTCTTTATGTCTTCATCGCTCACTCCCTGTGTTTTCAGCCTCTCTATAGACTTCTGATCGCCTCTTTTCACAAGATCGCGCAACCCCATTATAGGTCCGCCCGTGAAATGGAAAGCTTGGGGAAAAAGGACGTTGTATCCTTCCATTCTCATAAATCTTGCATATGCATCGGCTCTTCCCCACGTGTAAAGATGTCCAAGATGCAGCTGTCCGCTCGGATATGGTATCGGAACCGTTACGAACATCTTTTTTTGCGCTCTATCCACTTCGGGTTCGAACAGCTTCTCTTTTTGCCATTCTGCACGCCATTTCTCTTCTATGTCTCTGAAATTGTAATCGATCATAAGTAGTTTATAAGATTAGGCCAATAAATATCTGCTGCGTCAATCTTTTATCACTACTTCCGGAAGCGGCGCTTAATGCCTTCTCTTTTGTCGTAGGTATATAACTTTCATTCATTATCTAACATTTGGATCCCGGGATAGAATTGGCAGTAGATCGCTAGCATAGGTAAGCGGCGAAAACTTTTTACATCGTCTATTTAACTAAAGTAACAATTTTTTGTTACTTAGGTTTATATACTAAGCCAGTCTTATAATAAAATGGATGTTCCACTGGAAATGCTTTTGAAGAATGCCAACTATTTAGAGATAGCTAGGCTGCAGGACGAAGTTATTTTTAGACTGTACAGTACTGGCACAAAACTCATATTTCACGGTGGAACCTCGATATGGAGATGCTACAACGGAAAAAGATTTTCTTACAATCTTAATATGTATATCAAGAACGAAGCAGAATTAAATAAACTCATAAGAGCTTTCAGCAAGTATAATCTATTTTTAAAAAAGGTAAAAGAGCGAAAGGCCGGCAAGACTCTCGCGTATTATAAGGTATCCAACGGAAAGGCGGAAATAACGTTAGAATTCAATCGAAAGAGGGCTATCGATAGGGTCATCGCGACCTACGTAAAAGTAGACGGTTCTGGCATGGATATTTTTACATTGCCGCCGGAAGACTTAATAGCAGAGAAAATCGCCGCTTACAAATCACGAAGAGCAGTCAAGGATCTGTACGATATCTTTATCTTAACCCATGTAGCCGACACAAACAGCACCAGATCCGAAATTTACAGATTCATCACAGATTTGAAAGCGCCGCTCGATGAAAGGATTCTGCCGCAGCTCATCTATGACGGACCGGTACCGAATTTTTCGGACATGCTGAATTATATTAAAAATCGATATGAAATACATTGATAGATTTTTGGAGCATTTTTCTAAAAAACCGGTCTTTACTACGAAAGAAGTAGGCTGGTTCCTTGAGTACAGCGGATCTCGAGGCGGCTATCAGAAAAGATTTATGCAGAACATCCTTAGGAGCAAGAGAGCCTTTAGAATCAGCAAGGGCGTGTATACCACACACAGGGATTCTGAGGTTATAGGGTTCGCATTCAGCCCATTTTATTACGGACTCGCTTATGCTTTGTCATATCACAACGTATGGGAAGAGCGTGCAAATCCGGTTATAATCACTACCAACACGATCAGAACCGGCGTAAGAAAATCGCTCGATATCAATGTATCGCTGTTTACTATACCGAAGCGGCTATTTTTTGGATACCAATTCGTTAAGGGGAACATAGTGTATTATCCGATCTCAGATCTTGAGAAAACTTTCATAGACACGGTATATTTTAACATTGCGCTAAGGAGAGATGTTATGGAAAGGTTGGTACACAGACTAGATAAGAGTAAATTGAAGGACTATCTTTCCCGCTGCCCGACTGCTATACAGCAAAGATCAAAAGAACTGTACAGAGAATTCAAGGAGTAAGCACACTCGATGTATTTGACAAAATGTTTAAGAATTAAAATAGACCGAGTTTCTGGTACGCGGATGTCCACTTTCGGAGGTGCTGTTTATGAACGGCCGTAACAATCATGCAGTATGGTTCTCATTCATCTTGCTTTTCACCAGTCGAAGAAGTTTTTCTGAGAAGCTCTCTTCCACGCCATCAAGCTTCACGACTTTAATTTTCTTTTCGGACAGCCTTATCTCGAACTTGCTTCCTCCATCTACGCTGGCTACATCTACGCCGTCGAAACTGAGTTCTCCCCTGCCTTTTTCCACTGTCGCTTCTATCCTCTCATCGCTTCTGAGGATTATCGAGCTGGTAAGAGGGTTCTCTATGGACAGCATCGTCAAGCAAAAGACTTTATCGTCGAGTATTATAGGTCCCCCCGCCGTCCTGTTGTAAGCAGTGGATCCGACTTTTGTTGTCGCCAAAAATCCATCGCCGCTTATGATATAAGGATACAGGCCTTTCAGTTTCCCGTGTTCCTTATAATTAAGCCTGAAGTATAGTTCTTCGTGGGTGTTTCTTAAGAGTATCTCGTTAACTCCATAGTATTTTTTACCGTTATAGATCAGCTCTATCTTTCTGCTAAGCTCTTCTACTCTGTATTTTTTCTTTTTCAGACGGTTTATTATAAGGTCGATGTCCTCAAGGCTTACATCCGCATAGTAACCAGTGCTCTCTTTCTCATCGCTTCTGATAGGCAGTATCGGCCCATCAAACTCGTTAGCTGCCTTTATGAATGTTCCATCTCCCCCTATAGCAAGACATATAGCGCCTCTTCGCGAGACTCTAAACGCGGTGTAAAACTTTTTTAATTCTGGATAGTTCTTCTTTGAGATTATGCTTATGCTTAGCATGCAGATTTAAATCAGGCATTGCTTTTATGCCTTGTTTATATCCGAAAATGTTTTGATTCTACAGCCACAAACTACAATATATATTGGATATTCTAAAGCTTAAATGAAAAGACCGAGAATCAGTAGTCATGGCTGAAGAACCACAAGTGACGATTAAGGACGTTCTTAACAAGACCGAGATAAGTCTTATCCTTGATACGTACGATGACATATTCTCAGACTTTGATCCACGTCCATATGGAGAACGGACGCTGTCGGAAGACTTCCTATTCGAAGCAAGGCGCGCCGTGCGCGACAAAAAAGAGGGATTCGAACTGAATCTTCTAATCCCTAATAACTTAAGGAATGCTGCGCAAGAGGAGAAAATAAAGCACAGACTTAAAGAACACTTCAAGAACCATTATATTCAGATCGAAGACGAGCTCTCAGCATACAAAAAACAGGCGTTGCTGTTGGTGTTTATCGGTATTGTGATAGGCTTAATCGAAGCACTTACATTATCCTCACCCTCAACTTTCGATATAAGTGCGCTGCTAGTCGATGTGATAGGGATAGTACTCACCCCCGCTAGCTGGTTCAGTATCTGGACAGGTTTCGATCACCTCATATATAGGCCGAAAAACCTGCTTGCAGACGAATCCTTTTATATGAAAATGCAGAACATCCACATATCTTTTACTTCCTACTGATCTGGCTAAAGAAATAATTGGATATAAGACACTAAAAAACGCTGATGCGGCAAACATTAAATTTATAACATCTTAGATGATTCGCAACACGGTTAACGACGAACCGGTGTTATTGATGAAAGTCAGTTGAGTAGTACTTTTAATTTCTCCTTTAGTTTTGGTAGGTCTTTGATTGTTATCTCCCATACTGTGTTCAAATCCACCGAAAAGTATCCATGCACGACTTTATTCCTCGTGCTTTTTATTTCTGCCCACGGAATATCTTTGTGTAGCTTTTCAAATCCATCACTCACGGAGGCAGCAGCTTCGCCGAGCACCGTTAATTCTCTTATTACTGCGTCCTGAGTTTTTTTGTCTTTTAGAAAATCTTCTTTTTTGATTCCTTTTGTATATTCCCCTATATAGCTGATGGCGTCTATTATGTGATGAATATACATTGTATTATCTTTTTCATTCATACAGTGACACTCTTTCCT
>CAZYMW010000021.1:0-8735 GCA_964648605.1 Candidatus Woesearchaeota archaeon
TGTTTTCATGATTATTGGATGCTTTTGGTAGTATATAAATGCTTGAGAAGTCGGTTTTAAGTGCGTACGGCGGCACCGACATTTAAGTTATTTAATACCATGAGCCCCATTAATTGGGATGGATGATTCACCTTGCGTATTCTGTTCGATAGCGTCCGGAGAAATAAAATCATACACAGTGTATGAAGACGCACTTGTGCTGGCGGTGCTGGATATAAACCCCGCAACGAAAGGACACACCATAATAGTCCCAAAAGAGCATTACAACAGCCTTTATGAGATACCCTTCCAGAGGTATATCTCCATACTCAGCGTCGCCAGAGCGATAGCCTACGCGCTGAACTTATCTATGGGCTGCATTACTGTCGATATGATTTATACTCAGGAACTTAGAAAAGGCAACGTCACTCCCCACGCCATCATACATGCGATACCCAGGTATACAGATGATACCGTGAATTATGTGTGGCAGCCTGCCGCTCTGCAGGAAGAAGAGGCGACACAGATGGCTTCCATGATTAAAAGTGCGTTCGATAACGTCAAAAACTCCGAGATGCCGAAGCCTGTGGAGTTACAAAAACAACCGCCACCGGCTCCACACGGTCAAGAAGAAGAGAAAAAACCTGTGGAACTCAGGAAGAAAGTGGTTGTTTTTTGAATTCACTTGGGGGAGTACTCCTCGTGCTGTTCGAGTTCCACTTTCAGTGAGTCTTTTACATCCTTCTTTATCTCGTCGAACTCCTTGTTCTTTACATCGAAGTAATCGAAGAAGGTCGGCGAGAGCTTCAACGTTTTTCTGCCGTCATCCATGTAAACCAGCAGCAGCCCTCTCGACACCAGCTCTTTAACGTGTTTGTATGTTATGCTCCCCCTCTGCTTGACCAGCTCGGACTGCTTTACCTTGCCTTTTGAGGCTATAAAGCTTAGAGTCATCAGGACTCCTTTTTTCATATCGGTTTTCAGGTTCTCCTCGACGAGAGGTATGAGATCGCTTCTAAGCCGCATCCTGAGCAGATCGCCTTCTTCGGATATCGTGAAAGCGCTTTTTCTTTCGGCGTAGGTTTTGTTCAGCTCTTTGACGGCCTTTTTGACGAGCAAAGCGTCCACTTTGATGCGCTTCGACACTTCTTCCAGCGTTATGCCGTCGCCGAACGCAAAAATCAGAGCTTCAACGTATTCTTTTGTTTTTGACATATATCTCCGTGAACGGCTCTTCCTGCTCGAGATCTACCTTCTCCATGTTGGCAAGGAACAAAAGCGGGAGAAAAGTGTATACGATATCCTTCCTGTCTTTTTTTGTCAGAAGGTCGGACATCGCTACCATCTCCCTTCCTACGAACATCTGGATAAGCTTCTCTACGATTAAGTTTATCCTGTCCTCCATCCTTATCTCTTTTATATAAATGTCAAATTTAACCTTTGGCTTTTCTGTAACTCTTATAGCCTCGCGTATAGCGGATATAAGCTCTGTAAAGGTTATCCTGCGGTTGCGTACCAAAGGCAGTTTCGGAGATATGAGTATATCGAAAGGCACGGATTTTATGTAGCGGCTCGGTTCGCGCTCATCTTCCTCCTCTGCATTCTTGTTGAGAAGCTCATCGGCAAGCCTGTCCGATTTCATCTTCAGAAGTATCGCAGCAGTATGAACGAACCTGCCTCCGAACCTGAAATCTATCCTATTGCTGGAGATTATTTCGAGGAATCTATCGGTAATCTTCATCAGATCGATGTCCATGGGGTCCATACCTTCTCCTTTCACTATGGAGGAGATAAGGTGCTCCCATCCTAATTCATCGTCAAGGATTAGCCGATACAGTTCGTCGTACTCCATGTTTTAACCGAAATATGCAAGGTCTTTTGCCTTTGATTTTTTAGCGTATATCTTTTCGGCTGTCTCTGTATATTTCTTGGCTTCATCGGCTGAAAGACTAGGTTTTATGATGTCAAACGCCTTTTCAAAATCGTCCTTCGTAACGATATTGGAGTCTATATCGTTCCTTAAGGCTATCATCCCTGCTTCTTTAGCCAGACGTTCTATATCCGATCCTACATAGCCTTCTGATTTCGATGCAAGATAGTTGATGAGCTCCTCCTTGCTGTCTTTTATGGGCATCTTGCTGAGATAAACGGAGAAGACCGCCTTTCTTTCTTCTTCTGTGGGGGGAGGCACGAGAACTATGCTGTCAAACCTCCCTGACCTTAGTATAGCAGGATCTATCCTGTCTATCCTGTTTGTAGCGGCTATAACGACGACGTTCTTAAGCGGCTCCAGGCCATCCAACTCCGTAAGAAGCTGGTTCACGACCTGTTCGCTTACGTTGTTCGTGTCGATGGAAGCGCGCGACGAAGCGACGCTGTCTATCTCGTCTATGAAGACTATGGAGGGAGACACCTGTCTTGCCTTGTCGAATATGTCCCTTATCTTCTTTTCGCTTTCTCCGACCCATTTGCTGTATATCTCCGGGCCTTTTATCGCTATGAAATTCGACTCCGTTTCATTGGCTACCGCCTTTGCCAGCAAAGTCTTGCCTGTTCCTGGAGGACCGTAAAGGAGTATGCCTTTTGGAGGAGTTATCCCGAGTTTGGCGAAGGCTGCAGGGTATTTTAAAGGCCACTCTATCGCCTCTACCAGCTGCTGTTTCACGCTGCTGAGCCCTCCGATATCGTTCCACTTTACATCCGGCCTTTCAACCTGAATCTCCCTCATAGCACTTGGTCTGACAAACCTCAACGCCTCCCTGAAGTCATCCATGCCTATGACAAGCTTCTCAAGGACGCTTCTGGGTATATTCTCATCTTCTTTTATATTGAGTTCGTTTATGTTTCGCCTGATGACGTTCATCGCCGCTTCTTTGACAAGGGATTCCAGATCGGCACCTACGAAACCGTGCGTTATCCTGGCTAGGTATTCCAGGCTGACCTTGTTGTCTTCGGATTTATCCAACGGTGTGCTTCTCGTGTGTATCTTCAATATTTCCAGCCTTCCTCTTTCGTTAGGGACGCCTATAGCTATCTCCCTATCGAACCTTCCAGGCCTCCTTAAAGCTTGGTCTATGGCGTTGGGTCTGTTCGTAGCTGCTATCACTACGACCTTTCCCCTCCCTTTAAGACCGTCCATAAGCGTAAGAAGCTGCGATACCACTCTGTGTTCCACCTCCCCTGCGCTTTCCTCTCTTTTCGTGGCTATGGCATCTACCTCGTCTATGAAGATTATGGCAGGTGCGTTCTTCTCCGCGTCTTCGAAAAGCTCCCTAAGTCTTTTCTCCGCGTCTCCGACCCACTTGCTCATTATCTCCGGACCGTTTATAGATATGAAGTAGGATTCGCTCTCATCTGCTACCGCCTTTGCCAGCAAAGTCTTGCCTGTTCCTGGAGGACCGTAAAGAAGCACTCCTCTCGGAGGTGTCACACCCAAACGTATGAATATCTCTGGATGTTTCAATGGCATCTCCACCATCTCCCTTATCTTCGACACGGCATCCGATAATCCGCCCACGTCTTCGTAGCTTACGTGCTTGACGCTCCTTTCCTCCACGGCTTTAAGCTTTTCTGAAGATATGTTTACCTCCGTGTTCTCGGTTATGACGACATAACCTCTTGGAGAAGTCGACGTAACCACGAACCTGAACTCTGAGAACCCGAAAAGCGCCGATGGAAAACCGCCCTCAAACATTATATTCACAAGATCGTTGCCACCGAACACTGATCCTATGCCCCCGCTGTTAGAGTTGCCGATGGAGAGAAGATCGCCTTTGGACACCGCTCTGTTGAAAAGAAGCCTGCCTATGAGATCCTCCGCCCCTTTTATCTGGGCGTTAGATACAGGCGCAAGGTTGACGACGTCGGCTTCCGTTACATCCACCTTCCTTACGACTACATTTTCCCCTATAGCAGCTTTTGCGTTCTTTCTGGTTGTACCATCCATCCTTACTAATTTAAGATTAAGATCGGCTGGATAAGCCCTGTCCACTCTCGCGACAGTCGTTCTATTGCCTTCTATCTCCACGTAATCGCCGGGTCTGATGCCTATCTGCTTCATAGAAGCAGTGTCTATCCTCACAGAATTTAGGCCTATATCATCCTGGTGAGCTTCGGTCACCCTCAGCGTTATTCCGCCTTTTTCATCGTATTCCATTTATACCTCCTCAAATATCAGTACCCTTCTTTTGGTGTACTTTACATTCCATTTTTTGACAAAGTCTTCCACTTCGCTTTCGTGCGTCGATGGCAGAGTCACAATGCTTTTCCCGAGTCTTTTTCCGCCCAAAGATTGGAGTATACCCTCGTTTCCGCGCCTACCTAAAAGGGCGTAATTGAAAAGCATTTTCCTGCTCTGATCCAGCTTCGTGAGATCGTAGGATATTTCGGTCAGCTCCTGCAACCCCAATCTGGCTATAAGCGGCTCGTTGTAGAATATGCTCATACTGTCACCCAGTTCCTTCAACATCCCTTTTTCGAACAGATCAAAGAAGTCGGTGAATTCTATATCATCGCCAAATATCTTTTTGGCTTTGTCTTCGAGATCCTCCGTGTCCTCCTTGAAGATTATGTAAGTCTTCCTGCCCTTTTTCAGGACGTCGAAGACGTCCTCGATCAGGTCGTCCGGCAATGTGCTCGTTTCCATGCTTTGTTTATATTAAACCGTAGGAACGTCATAGTATTTAAAGTTTACTATAAACCTAAAGGCCCTATAAATTAAAATCTGTACGGATTTTTGCTGTCAGCGGGTAAGTTCCTTTCTTCCTCGTATATCGCGCAGAGTATGAGCGCGCCCAAATTTTTCTTGCTGTAAGGCAGACTGTCGAAAGAATAGAACCTAACTTTTTCGTCATAATCGGAAAGTTCCGCATAGAAATTGACCTTGCCTATCACTATTACTTTGTCGTTTTCTATGTATACTTTTCTGAGTTCGGCGTTCTTCCTATCGGGTGTGACTTCATCGGTTGTCTCATCAATAAGATGTGTGAGACTGTTTTTTCTTCTTCCGTTCCCTTCTATTTCTATCTGTGTATGGTCCGATCGGTTTTCTGCGGACAGATCGGAAATCAAGATATCCAAACCTATCTTATCTCTTAAGGACAATAAAGTTCTTACGTAATCTTTATCGCGCATATTATTGAGAGTGGGCTCCAACCCGTAATCTTTGAATCTCTTATAACTAGTCGGCACGAAGTCGGTATCGTTTAATTTGGGTTCCTGTTCGTTCACCATTTTTATATAATCGAGAAGCCGATCGGCTGCGTTTTGTAAACCATTTTTTCCTGACATAAGCTATAATATGATAACTACATAAATAAATAGTTGTTTATGTTCAAAATCCCCGCTACAGTCGAACGTTGCGTTTTTATTTAAAGATGTTATCGATGGAAGCCGGCAGCACGTTCTTTGTTACGTTAGGATCTGTGAGCCGTCCAGCGGTTAAAAGTTAAATTAAGCGGAACACTGAATAGGATATGTATGTCCTCGGTATAGAAAGCACGGCACACACCTTCGGCGTTGGGATAGTAAAGGATGAAGAGATACTGTCAAATGAACGGGACGTCTATTCGCCAAAACAGGGAGGTATTATACCGCACGAAGCCGCTTCGCACCATTACAGAGTGGCACCCGAGATCATCAAAAATGCCCTGCAAAAAGCTGGCATATCGTTAAATGACATAGGCCTATTCGCTTTCTCGCAGGGACCTGGGCTTTTGCCGTGCTTGAAAAGCGGCTTCCAGATAACCGCCTTCTTATCCAATAAATTCGGCAAAAGAATGGTAGGCGTGAACCACTGCATAGCGCATATAGAGATAGCCAGAAAATCGACGGGATTGCCCGATCCTCTGATGCTTTACGTCAGCGGGGGCAACACCCAAATTATAACGTATGCAGATCATAGATATATAGTGTTCGGAGAGACGCAGGACATAGGTTTGGGTAATATGATAGATAAAATAGGCAGAAGAATGGGATTGCCGTTTCCTGCAGGTCCAAAGATAGAGCAATATGCAAAAGATGGAAAAGACTACATAAAATTGCCGTACACGATAAAAGGCATGGATGTGAGTTTCTCCGGGATGGAGACTTTCATAGTGAGAGCTATCCCCCGTCATGCAAAAGAAGATATATCATTTTCGCTGCAGGAGACCGCTTTCGCTATGTTGATAGAGGCTAGCGAAAGAGCGATGGCTTACTGCAGAAAAGAGAGTCTCGTGATAACGGGGGGAGTGGCTGCAAACGACAGGCTGAATGAGATGGGGGCGATCATGTGCAAAGAACGGCGTGCCAAGTTCGTGCGCATGGACAAATCGTTTTC
Organism: Candidatus Woesearchaeota archaeon; assembly: GCA_964648605.1. Lineage (GTDB taxonomy): Archaea > Nanobdellota > Nanobdellia > Parvarchaeales > Parvarchaeaceae > Parvarchaeum. The sequence continues at coordinate 6,299 of CAZYMW010000021.1, forward strand.
AGGCGACAACGGTGCGATGATAGCTTATACGGGATATCTTATGCAGGATTACAAACAAAGGGATCTGACTCCGAAACCGAACTATAGAACGGACGCAGTGGAGATAAAGTACAGGTGAGGTATGCCGATAAATGCGCCGCAGGAATACTACGATCTTGAAGAGAGATATAGCAAAGAGAAGTCTCTAGACGAAAAACAAAGCATATTAAAAGAGATGATGAAGATACTGCCGAAACACAAGGGCAGCGACAAGGAATTCGCGTCTCTAAAAAGGAGGATGTCGCTCCTGAAGAAGGAAGCCAGCAGACACCCTCAAGTTCACAGGATGCTGTCTATAAAGAAGAGATGGCCGAGGGTGTGTCTTGTGATGTACGATCCTAAGGAGATGCTCAAAACGTTCAATCTTACAAAAACCTCTTCTGTATACTATGGGATGGTCAGAGTGAATACGGTGCAAGTACAGGTGGTCTGCCTGCCTAACACGGAAAAATACAAAGATATAGTGAATCAGAGCGACATCATAATATCAAAGGAGAAGGTTCCTGATACGGGAAAAATGCAGTTTATCGAGGATGTGCCAGATTTAGAGAACGCAATAAAAGCTTATGGAGTGATGGGGGTCTACACGGAAAATTCGAAGGATGCCGTAGCTATGAAAAAAGGGGAAAACATATACGATCTTGCCGAGAAACTGCGTATAGAAACCCACAAAAAGTCGTATGCCATAGTTTACGGAAGCGATGTGAAATTCCAGGGACAGAGGGTCGGCCTCGATTACAAATTAAACGATAAGGACAGGGTGTTCATAAAATCATGAAAATAATAGCGAGAGGAGCCGAAGCGACGCTTTTCGAAGAGAACGGAGCCGTGATAAAATACAGAAAGAGAAAAGGATACAGATTAAAGGAGATAGACGAAGCGTTGAGATACTCCAGGACGAGAAGAGAATTCAACGCTCTCAGAAGATGCCACGAAGCGGGCGTGAGAGTACCCATACCTATAAAAATATCCGAAGGAGGCGACAAGCTGTATATGGAAAAGATAAACGCCGTGCAGCTGGATTACAAATTCTCGCTGCAACTAATGCCGGAAGTGGGATATCTTGTGGCTTTGATGCACAGGACGGGCGTAATCCATGGGGACTTGACGACTGCGAACATGCTGACCGACGGGAAAAGGCTCACGCTCATAGATTTCGGGTTGAGTTATTTCTCGAAAAAAGACGAGGATAGGGCGACGGATGTGGCGATGCTCAAAAGCGCTTTAAAGTCACGCCACGTAAAGGTCTTTAAACGAGCGTATCGATTGTTTATACAACGCTACGAAGAATGTATGGGAAAAGAATTTAAAGGGATAGATACACATCTTAAAGATATAGAACGTAGAAGAAGATACTATGAAAACGGTTAAAATCAAAAACAAATTCGTACCACACTGGCTTACATATACTCCAGAAGAAGTTGAAAAACTTGTGCTGAATAAAAACCAGAAAGAGTTTACAAAATCACAGATAGGGCTCATGCTCAGGGACCAATACGGGATACCTTCGGTCAAAGACCTGACAAAGCAGAACATAGGCAAGATACTGAAGAATGCAGGCATAAAGGAAGAGCTGCCCGAGGACCTTGTAGCTTTGTACAAAAAGGCGGTGAAACTCCACGTGCACCTTGAAAAAGAAAAGAAAGACAAGAAATCAAAAAGAAGCTTGGTGGTTCTCGAGAACAGGATAAAACGCTTAATAAACTATTACAAAAGCAGCAAAGTGCTGCCTTCCGCGTATAGATACAGCCTGGAAAACGCAAGGCTGGTGGTTAAGTTATGAACGAGAACAATGCGTGGTTCAAGGTCTTGGCTAACGATTTCGAAAACGTGGAGATAGGCGAGATATACGGCAATGAAAATAATATAAACGGCAGGAAGATAATATACAGCGCTTCCGAACTGAAGGGACTGAAATCGCGATCGGGGTACAAACTTGTGTTTAGAGTGGTTTCCACCGATAAAAAAGAAGCAAAAGGCGAACTAGAGTCGTTGATCCTGTCCAGAGAGCAGGTGGGTCGTTTAATAAGGCATAGATCATCGAAGATCGACATAGTAGTTCCTGTGGAGATAGAAGGCAAAAAATATGCGGTGAAACTTTTATGCATAATAAACAAAGCCGAAAACAGATACAAAAAATTCATAAGGACAGAAACTGCGAACTTCATAAACAATGAAGTGAAGGATGCAAAACTCAAAGACCTGATAGTGGGAGCTATGACAAACGGCATCCAGAACAAACTCCACAAAAACCTCAATAAGATATACCCCACCAAAGTCGCTGAAATAAGGGCTATCACACCAAGAAAGTAGGGCTGGACTATATTAATAATAAAAATTAACCACTGCGGATACAAAGTCGATTAAATGTCTAGTCGATAGGAACAGTCACGATGGG
>CAZYMW010000022.1:0-8647 GCA_964648605.1 Candidatus Woesearchaeota archaeon
TTCAATAGCTCCGTGAAAAACTTTTATAAAAGACATCGCTGATACTAACTCAATCCACATTACAGATAATCACTTTTTTCGATAGCTAAAAGTCTAAACAATTAGTGGTTTATTCCTATCTAGCTGCCGTATTTTGGTTCCAAAGTCTCAATAAAGATGTAAATCTTTTTATCCTCACTAAAATATCTTTCTACCAAAAACAACTTTGCAACAATACACCGCCGAACTTCGGTACAAGAAAATTATTTCATCACTACGTTTTGAGCTTCCATTATCGCTTTTCTCTCTTCGTCCGCAAGCTCCGACATGACCAACATTTGTGTTTTCATGACCTTCATTCTGTTATGTTCCGGCATCTCACTCATGGCGTTCATCATCCAACCCACAACTTCTATTCTTCTTTCCTTTGGCATGTGTGCTATAACAGGCATCATCTTTGACATCGCTCTTCTTCTAACGTCCTCGCTTACGTTAGGAAGCAAGATCTCCACCGTCTGCGCCGTGATCGCAGCTCTTCGATTTTCCTGTGCCCAGGATCTTATAAATACCAAAAGAATTACACCCCAAGTTAGCAATGATGCACCCATTATCGTAAGGTAAGCATTCGCACCGGTATTTACCGTGCGCAAACCTCCTCCAACCATGAAAATAATAAGACCATACACAAAACCTACAAGTCCTATCGCTAGAATGGCGTTCTTCACAACACTCTGCCGCCTAGTTTCAAAAGCGAATGGATCGCCAACAGTATATTTCTTATAAAGCGACCTTACGATTATAATAAACAGAGAAGAAACGATAATAAGAGTTAAACCCAAGTTGCTGCCAGCCATAATATTCTTAGTGAATGGTATGACTCCTGCAAAGAAGTTGGAAAAGCTAAACATGATCGCAAAAACCGCTACGACAAGATAGAGCTCGTGAACCATCGTCGCCCACAAGCTGTTCATTCGTCCAAAAAGCATTCTAGACATACCGTTTCGCATCTTCATCATCCCTCTTAACGGGATTATCTGTATGAGACCCAGCACCATAGCGGCGAATATTGCATACCACTGACCAATTGGAACGTTGCCAGGGGGCATATTGGTGAACATAAACTTCATACCGAACCCTATCGCAACGATGCTACCGGCAAGGATTCTACCATCACCGAACAGCAGGTCGGGCCTAAATAGCATTTTAAGCGGTTTGCCGAAAACTCTTTTCAGGCTTGCTGCTATACCCCATATGCCTATGTCCACGACGAGGGATATGAGCGCTATGTATTTTATAAGGCTGCTCGTGGGTCCTATCATAAAATAGGAAGCTATCGGGATATCAGCCATGCTCGCTACGGCTACAAGAAACCACGGATGTCTAATTGTGAGATAGCGTGCGTGTCCGCTCGCTACAGGCCACACCATAATTGTTGTAGCGGTTGCCCAAACAGCTATAACCAATGCCATCGGATAACCAAGCAGCGTTACAAAAAACGCTGCGAACCAGTATACTGCAAGCACCGGCAAAACACGGCGTAAGAAACCGGGGAACAGCGGAATTCCTAAGTCTCCAACAGATTTCTCTATCATCAAATGAACTCCGTAATACTTCTAGAAACTACCCTAACTTACTCCTCAAGACTTTTGGCAGCATCTTCATCATTTTTTCTTTCTTCTCAGAAGGCAGTTCCATCATTATCTCTTTCATTGTGCTCATGAGTTTCATCTGGCACGCTCCGTGGCACTGACCCATCGATGCTGCCATATCCTCAAGCTCCATCTCAATGTCTTTCTTCTGCATCTCCATAAGCGACATCATATGTGAACTTATCAATTTCTTCCTTTGTTGCGGATCGAAATCCTCGGCTAAGGTCTCTAGCCTCGTGTAGGTCAGTCTCTTCCTACTAGCAGCATCGAGCTTGTTCTTAGCCATTAGCATTTCTCCCATAGCTTTAGCTCTGTCCATTTCCGGCATCGACTCGAAAGATTCGAATTTGCTTTTGATCATTTTCCTTCTTTCGACCTCAGAAGCTTCGGCCAACAAACGTACCATTTCTTCCTGTGCATTCTTTAACATTTCAACCACCTCAGTTTAAACCGCATAGCAGTTTTTTTATCATCGAGCTCAGCGCTCAATAATATTATTGATATCCGCTACTATTTAAATATATGTTTTTTTAGACATACATTAAAAATCACTTCTATATTTTTATTGTCAATGTCCCATTTTTGTGATATACTCTTTTGTGTTTTCATAACGGCATACCCGAGCCTCTGTGTTTGTATCTCAATCCCGCTAAAGACGATTTATCGGCAGTCGGAATCTAAAGGAGTTCCTCTAAGCCGACTTTCTTTCTTATATAGTTTATCTCTGTTTTAATGGGCTCAACGTCCGCACTCGGAGAGGTTCGCAGTATGCTATAAAGTTCAGACTGCAGTTTATTCAGTCTATTGAATGTCTCGCGCCTGTCAGTATCCTCATCCAGCGTCTTTATGATAGTGATCCTCCTCTCGGTGTTTTTCTCTGCCGTCGATTTCACTTCAGGGTCGTTTGATGCTACTTTCTTTAGAAGCCCGCTAAGATATCCTATCCCTTCTGCAGCCAGAGTGCCGTGCGGTCTTTTAAAATAGCTCAAAGGGGCGCGGAGTGCGTCGACCATCAGATATATGCCCACTGCCCGGAACAGCAGTCCAGGTATTACGAAGTTGTAAACGGTGCTCGAAAACGACCAGGTAAAAACGTTTCCGGTGCTAACCAACAAAAAATGCATGGATGGGAGGTTAGTCATATAATAGCCCAAGGCGCCGAAATACGCTGCAGAGGCTATGCTAGCCGCCTTAGGCGAAAATGCATCGATTTTATTTTTTATCCGCTTCTGTGTGCGATACGGAAGAAAACCGGTTGGTAACCCGTTTATTATCCCATAAGTAATCTTATGTTTGAAACCTTTCCTGAGCCGCTCTCCAGCAGCCTTATTTAGCTCCTCTTTGTAGATGCTTTTGTATCTTTCTTCCTCATCACTTTCCATCAGGAAGCCACCGACGTATACACGTCCTCCAAGCGATCCGCCAGGACAAACCTCAGCTTGCTATACATGTTTTTACCCTCCATATCATCGATTTTATTCCTTTTATCATAATTCGATACCACGACTTCGTTCGCTTTTCCCTCGAGGTAAAACAGTCTAGAATTAAGTTTTGGAATCGAAGTGACCTCTCCTGCTTCTGTAACCTTTACCGCTAAACAGGCATCCTGCCTGAGCGGCTTCTGTTCTATAACGGATTTAACCGCGATATAAGCTCCACCGAGTATCGCATCGTCATCTTTCAAAGAAGGGATGGAAACATAAATTCTACGCCCATCAAGCTTCACCCCTTCCTTTGACAGCAAAGAAAGAAGCGAATCCCTGAGAAAAGTCTTGTCTATACTCTTATCTTTTGTTACTACCTCTAAACCGGATTCTCCTCGATTGTTTATGTCGTTCACCGCTGTTATCGGTACGATGTATCCCACATGGTCTTCCATTTGTATATAGTCATAAATCTCCCGCGGAGTCCCAGGCTCAAGGCCTTTCAATAGGTCGTCGTGATAACTGAGTAATACGTTCACACGTCCTATCTCTTTATCATCACCCAGCGAAGCCTTTTGTTCTATCGAATAATCCATGAGTTTTCTTTCCATAACCGACTGCGTTATCGATTTTAGTTCTTTTTCTGCAAGTAGAACGTGCCTTTCTTCTATATACGGGCTTTTTTCGGCTTCTGCGAATTCTTCAGCTTTTTTAGGTAATTTTATTACACGTCTGCTTATGTGGAGTTCCCTCGAACTGTCCGCAAGCCTGGAACAGTAGTCTACGAATTCGTGGTAAGCTGACTTTTTCCAAGGACGTCCGCCTATGCGATCGGTTATGTCGCTTAACAGAAGTGCAAGATGCCTTTCATTCTTCTTGTTCCTTTTTATGCCGTTTTCAGAATCGATGGAAACCGTTGTATTGGTTTCCGGGAAAATATAGACTTTTTCCTCGTCTCTGCTGACATTGTTTACAACGTTCAGTATCTCAGCGTAATTTATCCTGTTTTGCAAGGATTCCGCAACCGCTGATAGTTTATCGGTGTTTATGCCGGCGGATATCAGCGTGTAGACGAATTTTCTGTGTTCTCTTGGCAGGTCAGCAACATCCACTACTTTTTCCTCTATTATTTGGGAGAGATTTTTCTGGAGGTCAGGAGAAAGCGAATGAAGGTTTTCCACCATCAGTATCTTCTCGTTGGCCTTCAATATATCGCCTATTTTGAGTTTAAATTGAGGTGGGACATCCAAATCGTGCATGTAATTCCCGCGTAGATTGTCCACGCTCTCGTGTCCGACATACGGTGGAGTCATCTCATTGCCTACCGCTAGAAGCCTTGGATCTTTGCTTTTGTTCTTGTTGAGCCATTTTCTTGCCAAGGCGAGAGCAGTCGGAATACCTCCTATCAGCACGAGTTCTTCTATGTAAGGAATAACCACAGACATGTTTGTCACTATCCATTCAAGCGGGTTCTCTCCTAACAAAGGAGATGCCCACCAGTATTGGAGTATAAGTTCGGCCATCACTCCGGTTATAGCCGCACCTGCACCGGCTACAGCAGCCCATTTCAGAACGCTCAATGCGTCCGCTTTCGATTGCTTTTTGAAGAAGTATCTGTCGACTGCGCGCTGTCCGTATGGCGATTCTGTCTGCTTCAGGATAAAACCGAGCGGCGAATCTTTATTGCTTATCGCGAAATAATCGTAGCCTGTTAAGCCATATTTTTCACGTTTAATAAAAAGATATTCCTCTTCGCAGCGCTGTTGCAATGTTTTACTGCTGCCGTAAGGACCTATCCTTATTATCATAGGCATCGGAGGAACCTCCTCCCGCAATATGTCTATTATACAGCGTCCGGGCGGATCGTTTTCTTTAAAACCGCCAGCAGCAAGCTCTTTCCGACGTTTTCGGATATAAGCAAAGGTCTTTAGTGCATCATCCACTACGGATCTGGAAGCGGCTTTTTCTTTTTCGTGTCCTACGATTTTATTGTACGGATCGTATTCAAATACGCTATCGTTTTCAGCCCCACCGTTCTTTGGTTTTCTTATGAGATCCAAAGGTATCTGTGATGTGTCTTTAAATTCAGTTTCCCACCAGATATCATCCTCTAAGAAACTGTCCAGCGTTATCTTTGGCAACTTCGTATCGGGTTCCATCGGAGGTGAATAGTTATTTAAAGATTAGTAGTAATATTAAAGCTTTTTCGATGTAAAATTTTTAAGATTTCGATATGATATCTTGTAAATCTTACAAGATCCTATTTTCAGGAACCTATATCGACTTTATACTTTGATCGAGAATCGAGCCCAATCCAATGCAAAGTCACTCATATACGGCTGTGCAACTTTGAACCGAAATATAAAAAATTGTTTATAGATTTTATCCACAACGCAAGTAGCTCTCAATACCATCCCCTTAATTTCATCGCTTTAGCTACCCTATCAACCGCTATAATGTATGCAGCGTCTCTGGGCGTTATTTTAATTGATTTGTCTCTGTAGGACTTCTGCGTGGAAATTATGTCGTTGAACGATCTTGTCATTATCCTATCGAGTTTGGCATAGACCTCATCCGCACCCCAATAATATCCCTGAAGATTTTGTGACCACTCAAAGTAGGATACTATGACTCCGCCAGAATTGACAAGAAAATCTGGCATATCGAGTATGTTCTTCTCAAGCAGTATCCTGTCCGCTTCCGGTGTTACAGGGCCGTTCGCCAGTTCCAGCACAACTTTAGCTTTTATTCTATCGGCATTTTTGCCTGTTATTTGATTTTCTATCGCTGCCGGTATAAGCACATCCACATCGGATTCGAGTAGTTCTTCGTTCGATATCTTCTTGCCATCCTTGTAATCGGACACGTGTCCGCTCCTACCTTTTTCGGCTGAAATGTCATCGAATCTCAGCCCCGAAGCGGAAAAGGTACCGCCTTCAGAGTCCGTCACAGCAACCACTTTGCACCCGAGCTGCGCAGCCAACTGAAAAGCAAAAGCCCCCGCGTTTCCGAAGCCTTGGATCGCCACTGTGGCGCCGTTCAATTTTATGCCGAGGAGTTTTGCCGACTCTCTCAGTATATACATGCCGCCCATAGCAGTCGAATTGAATCTCCCTTCCGAACCCCACACTTCCGTAGGTTTTCCAGTTATCATCGAGAATTCGTCGTGTCCGACCAGTTTGCTGTATTCGTCCATGATCCACGACATTATCTGAGGATTCGTATAAACATCCGGAGCCGGCACATCGATATGCGTGCCTATGTCGTTTCTCAACGCACGTATGTATCCCCTAGAGAGCCGTTCCACTTCGGCATTCGACATACTTTTTGGATCGCATATCACGCCCCCTTTCCCGCCTCCAAAGGGTATGTTCGCAAGGGAGGTTTTCCATGTCATCCATGCAGCAAGCGCCTTTACCGTATCTATGTTCTCTTGAGGATGGAACCTTATGCCGCCTTTATATGGGCCTCTAGCATTGTTGTACTGCACTCTAAAACCATTAAACAGGCGTGTTTTACCGTCGTCCATCTTAACAGGGATATTTACTGTTATACTACGCATCGGTTCACGAAGTAGAGCATGGGCCTGTTCATCCAGACCCATCAATTCGGCGGCTTTATCGAGTTGTTTCTGTGTTATTTTAAAAGGGTTTAATTCTTCCATCCATCTACAAATGAAAACGCAGATATTTAAACTTTGAAAGTCCGTTGATGATTCCACACGCTCGGCAGCCGTTTAAAACGAGCGATAACGCAAAGAAACAGCGCGACTTTATACAACAAACACCACCCCAGTGGAGTATTTATACTACAATGCATCTTAGTATTGGAATGGCTGATAAATTCATTGTATTGGAAAATGGATTGAGGGTGGTGATCAAACCGGCGCCGTTGCATTCTGCCGCACTAGCATTGGGTGTAGCGTACGGATCTTTAAACGAGTTCGAACACCCCGAGACGAGCGGGTCGGCTCACTTCTTCGAGCATATGCTCTTCAAAGGCACGAAAAATAGGACGTGGAAACAACAGAGCGAAGAGTGCAGGAACAACGAAATCTACAAAGACGCAAATACAGATTACGATAGAATAGTTTATTATATGGTGTCGCCAGGCGATAGGTTCGAAGTTTGTGCTTCCCTGCTTTCCGATATGGTGAAAAACGCCATTCTCCCAGAAGATGAGCTAGAGTTAGAACGAACTGTCATAGCGAATGAGATAGCCATGGATATGGACGATCCCGATTGGACTTTGAAAAATCATACGATGTCAGTGTTGTTCAAAGGAACACCGCCTTCGTTGCCGGTTGAAGGCACGCTGAAAAGCGTGGGAAAAATCGATAGAGAGAAATTAATGAAAATATATAAAAGCAGCCATACACCCGACAACAGCGTGTTGGTGGGCTACGGCGACATAGACGAGCATAAAGCATCAAAAATATTGTCGGATTATTTTAGCGATTACGAGGGAAAGTCATGCATAGGCAAAGTCGATTTCGATGCACCGAAACCCGCAGTAAAGGAAAGCATATTGGAACGAGAAGAACTTTCACAGACGCACGGAAGAATCAATTTTATTATACCTGCAGAGGATAACGACGAAAAGAAGTCTCTCCGTACACTCACATCTTTGAGTTTTATACTCGAAGACAGGCTTTTTGACGAAGTGAGGGAGAAAAATGGGCTAGTATATGATATCATGCCCGATATAGATGCGTATTCGAAGTTTGGTGTGTTCCACATAGATTTTGCTTCGGATCCATCTAAAGCAGAATTGGTCAGGTCGTTGTCTGAGAAAGAACTGGAAAATATAATCAATGGGAATGTCGAAAAATCTGAGTTAGAAAGGGCGAAAAGACGCTATTTATGGGATAGGAAACTAACGGTAGATATGACCGATGTTTATGTCGAATTCTTAGCCGAAGAGGGGGTACTGTACAACGAGATTTCAAGCCTCGATTCGTTGCTTAGCTCATTGGAGCCTATAAAAGTGGAAGACATAATAGATGCTGCTGATCGTTACCTCAACCCAGATGACGGGGTATACACTGCGGTCGTCCCGAAACCAAAAGCGTAAGGCAAGCAGAGCATCCCAATCGACAGAAAGAAAACATTAAGAAGAGAAGAAAGCCATGTTCATATTTTCTAAAACGCAATACTACAAACAATGTAGAATCACTTTTTATGTTTTTCTCTCCTCTTTGTCATTGCGCTTTTTACTATAAGTTTCGCAGAGATTAATGCTTCTTCTATGATTACTATCAGAACTATCTCCACAACGGCAAGAAAAGCTGTCATGACTAGGAACCTCCCCACGCTGTCCACACGCAGGAACCCGAAAAACCAGAGCAGTGCCGCTTCTAAGAAAGATACAACTATAGCCGATAATATCAGCTCTTCGGTCGCCCTCCTGAACCTGCCTCTAAAGATCGAGATTTTCGTTTTGTCCATAGTCCTCTAAATTATTAAAGTTATCATTTATAAGCGTATTTATATCAGTATATTTCTCTGCTTTATAATGGTGCTTGGCATCTCGCCGCACTAAGATAAAAGACTTTTAACTCATTTTTCGGAAGCACTAGCAGGACACCGTATATCC
>CAZYMW010000023.1:0-8411 GCA_964648605.1 Candidatus Woesearchaeota archaeon
CGATTATACGCGGCGGAAAAGTCGTCTACGATTTTCCGGCTCTGCAAGAGATAAGAGACCACTGTCTTAGCGAAATGACGGCACTGCCAGAAAAATACAAAAGAATTCTAAATCCGCAGGTTTATCCCGTAAAAATAAGTGATAAACTCGATAAGCTGCGTAGCGAGCTTATAAATAAATTAAAGGACTAAAACAGGCCAAAGATTGGGCTATACAACTGATATAGTGTTGATGATGAAGATATTATTGTATAGCTACCATCCGTAAGATTCGCTGCCTTATCTTCCTAAGCTCTTTTTAGGCAATATCCAAAAGAAGCGGTAAATGGTCGGATACCACCTCATCCAGCACCCTGAAGTCTTTTAATCCAACACCAGCCGAAATGAAGGCATAATCTGCAAATTTCCCTTTGCCTTTCTTTGCAACCTTGCTGCGAGTGGTCTTTATCCCGCATTCTTTTATGAGATCCCTCATTTCCTCATCCAGAAGCTCGATGCTTTCAGTATCGGGTAGAAGATTGAAGTCTCCTATAAGCACAACCTTATCTGTTGCGAGAGAATGTATTATGGATAAAAGCCGCTTGGATTGCGTTATCCTCTCTGGCGTATCGCTTTTGTTGCCGCGAACCCAGAATCCGTGGGTATTTAATACCGCCACCTTGTCCGGAGTAACTATGCACTGAGCTATAGAGCTCATAGTTATAGGTACGCCAAGATACATAGAATTTGTGGGATTTACCAGCAAATATTCAGACGCTTCTTTTATTTCTAGAGTTTTCTTTGAGAATATAGCCAATCTGTCTCCCAATGAAGAGTATGGCTTTGAAAGAAACTTATCGAAATGCGGAAGAAGTTTCTCTATCCTTACACCCAAATCCATGACGTCTTCCTTGTCTATGCCGGCGTGCGCTCTTTTGATGGTTGCTTGCCCGTCACTCAATTTAAAATTTTCTTGGATTTCCTGGAAGCAGAATATGTCCGTGCTTTTCGACTCACGCTTTATGAACGACTCGAGCTCGCCGTACAGTTTTCCTGCCCAGGTGTTTAGTGAAATTATCCTCATAGGCCTAAAACGAGTCTACGCAATAAAAAGATTACAGCACTGAAGTTTAGAGCATGCGCATTGTTACACTGGTTTTTTGCAGATTCAATCGCTTCAGCGAAATTTATATATATCCAAAATGACATTCAAAGTAGGAGGTAGATATGGATATAAAAGGAAGCAAACAGTTTGAAGAGGAAGTTATAAATTCAAAGCTCCCGGTTCTTATAGATTTCTGGGCACCTTGGTGCGGTCCGTGCAGATTTTATTCTCCCGTGATAGAACAAGTTTCCGAGGAGCAGAAAGACAAAATAAAACTAGTCAAGATAAACGTCGATGAAAACGAAGAGCTTGCGGCGAAGTATTATATATCGAGCATCCCAACTACTCTCCTTTTCGAAAATGGAAAGCCGAAAGCACAGTTTGTAGGGGCTGTCCCTAAAGAGATGCTGAGAAAATGGCTTTCTGAGAACATCTAAGATCTTGATATGGTTGATTTTTGCTGGATGACCGGTGGAAAACAAGGTAGCGGAATAGATTCTGCCCTGAATATCTTTTCAAAAATGATGATGCAGCATGGGTATTACATATATGGATACCGTGAATACTTTTCAAATATCAAAGGAATGCACAGCTTTTTTACGGTAAGAGTTTCGGATAAAAAGATACTTGCCATGCCGTCTAAGGTCGATATGGCTATTTTCTTTGATAATGAATCTGTATTCGGTGAAATAAACAAACGCGGCGAAATAGTACAGGATGGCCACATCAGGGATATAAAAAGTGGCGGTACTATAATAACCGACTCGAAAGCCGATAAAACAAAAATAAACAGAAACGACATTAAAATAATCCAGATAGATTTCGACGCGATACTAAGCCAGACGGCAAAGGAAACCGGGAAGCCGATAACGGATCTGGCTATAACAAAAAATGTGATAAGTGCTTCCTTTTCCGCATATCTTTTAGGTGTACGCGAAGAGGAAATAAACAACGCTATAAAGAAGGTATTCAGTAAAAAGGCAAAAGCCATAGCCGATTTGAACATAGATGTCGTGAAAAACACGCTGGGATACGTCAGAAACAAGGGTTTCTCCCCGCTGGTTACATTGCCTCAGCTGCCGAAAAAGGATTCACTCTATCTGGAAGGCTTCACTGCCAGCGCCATCGGAAAAGCCATAGCAGGCTGCAAAATGCAGGTCTATTATCCGATAACCCCTGCGAGCGACGAAAGCTTTTTCATAGAGGAACACACGGAGCTTGGGATGCGTGTCGTGCAGCCGGAAAGCGAAATCGCTGTTGTCGGCATGACGACAGGCGCATCCATAGCTGGTATCAGAGCTTCCACTTCGACGTCGGGACCTGGGCTTTCCCTCATGACAGAGACCATAACGTGGGCTGGAATGACAGAAACTCCGCTCGTCGTGGTGGACCACCAAAGGGGCGCTCCTGCGACCGGCCAACCGACCAGGACGGAACAAGCTGATCTTTCGTTCGCCCTGAATCTGGGACACGGTGATTACGGCAAGATAGTCGTAGCGCCTGGAAGCATAGAAGAGTCTATAAGCGTGACAGCGTTGGCATTCAATTACGCCGAAAAATTCCAGCTCCCGGTTATAGTAATTGGTGAGAAGGCGTTGACACAGGCATCCATAAGCATGGAGAAAAAGGATATCTTGAAGATAAAGGAGAACTATAGGATAGAAAGAGGCAAATTAGTCGAGGCTGGCGGAGAGAATTACAAAAGATACGACTTTACGGATGACAACGTGTCCAAAAGGATAAAATTAGGCGATCCTACTGCGATAATGTGGACTACCGGGGACGAACACGACGAGTGGGGCCATATCTCGGAGGATCCGAATAACCGCAACAAAATGATGGAAAAAAGAACTGGAAAAACGAAGCTGATCCTATCGAGCATACCTGCCGATGAAAAATTCAATATCACCGGAGATCCTGCGAAAGCGGACATATTGGTGGTAGGATGGGGGGGACCGTCGATGGCTATAGCGGAGGCGATAAAAGAAAACGCCGCATTTTTACAGATAAAACTTATACAGCCTTTCCCTACAGAGATCGCTGGCATGATCGCGAAGGCTAAAAAAGTGGCCTGTATAGAACAGAACATAAGCGGTCAACTGTGCAGACACATAGCAGCGGAGACAGGGATAATGATAGAAAACCAGATACTAAAATACAACGGAAGACCTATGAGATACGATGAGATCAGAGACGGCATCGACAGTGTGCTCAAGGGGGAGAAAAAGGTGGTATTGAATGCCTACTGATGAGAAAGGGACTGCGGATAAAAAGCCTGTAACTACGACGAGCCTTACATCGAATGAATTTGATGACTGGTGTCCTGGCTGCGGCGACAACGGTATAGTCATGGCAGTAAAGAATGCGATAGCCGGTGCTGGTCTAAATCCGAACAAGACGGTCATTGTATCGGGTATAGGCTGCTCATCCAAACTGCCGCACTTAGTAAATGTGAACGGCATACACACTCTGCACGGAAGACCAATACCCTTCGCTGAAGGGATAAAACTTGCGAATCCGGAACTGACCGTTATGATAGATTCAGGGGACGGTGATACGTACGGGATAGGAGCAGGCCACTTTGTAAGCGCGGGAAGAAGAAACGTCGATATCAAGCTTTTTGTCCACAACAACGAAGTTTACGGTCTTACAAAAGGACAAGCCAGCCCGACACTGCCGGAAGGCACAAAAGTAAAAGGTTTGCCGGCTCCGAACATAAACGGGGCGCTCGACCCCCTGGCGATAGCGATAATGGCGGGGTATAACTTTGTAGCTAGAACGCAGAGCTATAATGTAAAAGAACAGACAGACATAATGATAAAAGCGATAAAACACAAAGGTATCGCTTTAGTAGACATACATCAAGGATGCCCGGTGTATAATGCCGAATTCACGAACGCTGAGTGGTTCAAGCAGCATTTGAAACCGCTGCCGGAAGGATACGATGGAGTTGTCCATAATGCATCTGATACAAAAGAAGTCAACGAAAAGAAACTTCAAGCTATGGCTCTTCTTCTGAATGAAACGGCTGATAACATGCACAGCGGCGTATTCTTCCAGTGGGAAAATCCAGACACATTCGAAGATAGGCTGATGAAAAGAGGCATCAAACCGCCGATCAGCTACGACATAAGCGACGAAGACGGCAGATCGACGGTGGATTTAAGCGCTGTGTTCGCAGAACTCGGCGCCTGAGCTCGATGGTACCCGAAGAACCCAAGATAAACACAGGTCTTAAAGGGGTGTACGTGACGAAAAGTTATATCTGCAAAGTCGATGGAGAATCGGGCAGGCTGTATTTTCGTGGTTATTCGATAGAATCACTGGCGAAATATTCCTCGTATGAAGAGGTGTGCTACTTGCTGCTATACGGAAAGCTGCCTACAAAGGATGATCTGGATAAATTCGATGCTGAATTGAAAAAAGAGAGGGATCTACCAAAAGAAACCCTTAGCATCATAAAGGGAATGGCTTCGGATGCCAAGCCGAACGATCTGATAGTGACTGCGGTGTCTTCATTGGCTGCATACGACGAAGAAGCTGGCGATTCCAAAGAGGCGAACATACACAGGAGCATAAAATTGATATCCAAGACAGCGAGCATAGTCGGAGCAATAAATAGGTCTAGAAACAAAAAAGAATACATAGAACCAGATAAGACTTTGACGCATTCGCAAAATCTATTGTATATGTTGTCGGGTGAAAAACCATCCGACGAGGCGGCTAAGCTGATGGACATCATGCTTATACTGCACGCTGAACATAGCACAAATGCTTCAACGTTCGCAACTCTTGTCGCGGCTTCGACCCTCGCAGGGATCTATTCTGCAGTCACAGCCGGGTTGGCTGCACTTAAAGGCCCTTTACACGGCGGAGCGGATGAAGCCGCTTTGGAGATGATGAACGCCATCGGAGATCCGGATAACACTGAAAAATTCATAAGCGAAGAATTGTCCAAAAAGGAAAGGATTATGGGTTTCGGCCACAGAGTCTACAAGACTTATGATCCAAGAGCTAAGATATTAAAAGGCTACCTCGAAAGGCTGCAATTCGATTCCAATGCGGAAGTAAAAAGGCTGACGCAGATCGCACTGCGGGCGGAAAAACTGATGATAGACAGGCTCGGCGTATCTCACGGAATCTGGCCGAATGTGGATTTTTTTGCGGGTCCGCTTTATGTATGGATGGGCGTTCCGCACGAGCTGTTTGATTCTATATTCGCAGCCAGCCGAATGGCCGGTTGGTGCGCACACGTTATGGAATACCTGGAGAACGATGTGCTGTTCAGGCCGTTGGAGGAATACCTCGGCAAAGAAGACCTAGAGTATATACCTATAGATAAAAGAACAAGTTAAATAGTAGAACGCACCTATTCTTATACTATGGACAAAAACAATAAAGTGCGTGAGAGCGCCAAGGACGACAACGCCGATTGCTGCAATGACAACAAAGTGAAAGATGGCTGTTGTTGCTGCGGAAGATAATAATAAAGCGTTTTTTTGCCTTTCAAGAGAATAATCTGGACTGCAAATCGTCATTCGGAAACTGTAAACGTATAAGAATGATTGCTGTGTCTATATAACATGGCAAAAAAGAAAAAAGGGAAAGGAAAAAGATAAGCAGAGATGCTAACAACCAACTAGAGCATAAACTTTTATTTTTTAAATTTTTTATTTTAAATTCATAGATTGATTTTCTTGCAGCGAACAACCCGAAAACACAACGTCTATAAAAATTCAGCGGGGTTAAGATTATCATGCAATTTGAAGAACTAAGCGAATACTTTTTAAAATTGGAGTCTATAACGAAAAGGCTCGAGATGTTCGATATATTATCAGAGGCTTTCTCTAAAGCCGAAAGCAAGGACATAGCTAAGATAGTTTATTTCATGCAGGAGGAATTGCTGCCCCCGTTTTTTGATATACAGCTCGGCATGGCTGATAAAATGGTAGAGAAAGCTATAGCCGATGCTTACGGCGTCAAGCTGGAAACGGTGAAATCTTTTTACAAAAAAGTGGGTGACCTAGGCGAAGTCTCAGAAAAATACGCGCAAACAGGGAAGAAATCGACCCTATCCGTATCGGAAGTCTACGATGAAATATTCAAATTAGCACAGATAAGCGGAGAGGGCAGCACAGAAGCAAAAATACGTTCGTTATCCGCTCTGTTGAAAAAAGTGTCTCCCCTGGAAGCTAAGTATATAATCAGGTTTATTATGGGGAAATTGAGGCTTGGTGTAGGAGAAGCGACGATAATGGAAGCCCTATCAAAAGCAAAAACCAAGGGAAGAAAATTTAAACCCGAGCTGGAAAGGGCGTTCAATCTGTGCTCCGACCTCGGCTACGTCGCCGAAGTATTATACGAAAAAGGCGAAGAAGGGATAAAAAAGTTTAAAGTTGAGGTGATGCGCCCCATAAGGCCTGCTCTAGCAGAGAGGATGCCGAGCGCCGAAGCGATAATAAAGAAACTGGGTAAATGCGCAGTAGACCAGAAATTCGACGGTTTCAGGGCGCAGGTTCATAAGAACGGCAGCGATGTCAAAATATTCTCTAGGAATCTTGAGGATATCACCAATTTTATGCCAGAGATAGTAGATGCTGTAAAAAAACTCGGACACCAAAAGCTCATATTCGACGGAGAGGCGCTGACTTATGATGAGGATACAAATACCTTATATCCGTTCCAGATAACTATACAGAGAAAAAGAAAACACAACATAAAAGAAATCTCGGAGAATTACCCTTTGAGGCTTTTCGTATTCGATATAATGCTCTTAGACGATAACGATGTCATGGACGAACCCTACATAAAAAGGCGGGGAATACTAGATAAAATATTCAACGAAGCCTCCACTCTATCCAGATCAAAAATAATAATAACCGATAACTCGGACGAATTCACCAAATTTTTTGAAGACACTATAGGGGCGGGTTTGGAAGGCGTCATTGCGAAAAAGTTAGATGCACCCTATTCAGCAGGGGCAAGAAACTTCAATTGGATAAAAATAAAACGTTCGTATAAATCTCTTCTCAGTGACACCATAGATATGGTTATTTTGGGTTATTTCAAAGGCAGGGGTGCACGGGCAAGTCTTGGCATAGGCGCTGTCTTGGGCGGCGTTTACAACGAAAAAACAGATATGTTAGAGACTATAACCAAGGTCGGGTCCGGGTTTTCGGAGGAACAATTCAAAGAACTAAGAAAGATTTTAGACGGCATAAAAGTCCAGAACAAACCGGCACGAGTCAACTCTATAATGGTACCCGATGTATGGGTGACTCCAAAGTATGTAATAACAGTCAAAGCCGATGAGATAACACGCAGCCCAACGCATACTTGCGGACAAGAAAACGGTGTGGGCTATGCTTTAAGATTCCCCAGAGCTGTATCCTTTATAAGAAACGACAAACGGGCAGAGGATGCGAATACCACCCACGAAATAATAGAAATGTTTAAGAACCAGAAGAAAGTCGAATTGAAGTGATATGCTACTATACGAAGGCAAGGATTCGTTTTTAGAAGAGACCGTGGATTTCAAAAAGGCGAAATACATAGTTCTGCCGGTGCCTATGGATATTACTACAACGTATATCAAAGGCACAAAGTTCGGGCCGAGATCCGTAATCGAGGCATCTAGGTCCTTGGAGAACTATGATTTAGAATTCGATTTTGAAGTTAAAGACTTGGTTTACACGACCGGCGAACTCGAACTGCCTCCAGACGCAGAAAGATCTGTGGATGTAATAAAAAAGACGGTAGCCGACGTGCTGATGGAAAATAAATTGCCTGTTTTAGTGGGAGGAGAACATACAATCACTTACGGGGCGTCGCTGTCTTTTAGTGAGGACGTCGTATTTGTTATATTTGATGCACACGCAGACTTCAAAGATGATGTATTCGGTTCAAAGATAAACCATGCAAGCAATTCGAGGCTTATAAGCAAAAGAAATAAAGTAGTGCTTATTGGAGTAAGGAGTTTAAGCGTAGACGAGAAGAAGGAACTTGAGAAAGCTAAGATTCCTGTATTTTATTCTAGCGGCGCAGCGAACGAAAAAGAAACCTCAAAATTGGAAAGAGAACTGAAAGGCAAAAAAGTCTATATCAGTATAGATATGGATGTGTTTGATCCCGCTATAGCACCGGGTGTCGGAACGCCGCAACCTGCAGGTCTATATTATCCTTCGGTCATAAATATCCTTGAGAAAACAGCAAAACACTCTGAAATAGTCGGATTCGACGTCGTAGAAACCAGACCGCTGGAAAACGACAACGTAACAGAGATTCTTGCTGCAAAATTAATCATAGATATAATTTCATTGAATGAAAGA
>CAZYMW010000024.1:0-8335 GCA_964648605.1 Candidatus Woesearchaeota archaeon
GTATAAATATAACCAAATATTAAATAATTTATGAATATAACTACACTAAAAGAAATGGTGCTCAAACAAGGAAACGCGATAATCAGTACGAATGAACTGTCCCGTTTCAGTAGCGTAAATCGAATGACAACGCTCCAGTATGCAATGAGAATGATCAAAAGAGGTCTTCTTATAAAGGTAGAGCGTGGCAAGTACTCTCTGAGCAACGATCCTTTCGACATCGCTTCACAACTAGTATTTCCATCCTATATCTCCTTCACGGCTGGATTATACCTGCATGGATATCTCGAGCAGGAGATAAATACCATAGACGTTGTATCCTCTAAAAAACACCACGATATAAATTTCGGTGGCGCTAACATTCATTTAATTAAAATCGATCCCCGTATGATGTTCGGCTTCAAGAAAATAAAACACGGGGAGTTTTACATTTTCATCGGAGAGCTCGAAAAAATACTCATAGACCTTTTATATCTGCCCAGGAATACGAGGATAAATAGCATATCGACGTTCATCAGGGACCTGAACGTTCAAAAGCTTCTCGATTTTGCGCAGAGGGCCGGTTCGGAGGCGGTCTACAGGCGGCTCGGTTATGTCCTAGAGGTTTTTGGCATACCGAATGATATAAAGCCGAAGGGCGCAACGAGATACATTTTGAATCCATCCGTAAGCGAAAAAGGCATTTATAATGCGAAGTGGAAACTCTATATAAACGATGAACTATGATAGACGCCGATGAACTTAAACAGGCGAGCAGATTGAGCGGCCTTAGATTAAAACAACAGGAAAAAAGTTACATACAGCTCGCTATACTACGATCTATATATTCAAAGCTGTCAAAAGAGCTGGTATTCAAGGGCGGCACGTGCCTGTTTTTCACCGCTAATCTGAACAGGTTCTCGGAAGATCTTGATTTCACATTGAACGGGAGCACAGATTTAGACGCCATAACCTCTGGGATAGTCTCAGACCTTAATTATCTGGGCATAGCCTCCGTTGGCAAGAAAGTATCCGATGACGAAGTCGGGCTCGGCTTTAGGATAGAATCGCAGGGCCCGCTTTTCTCGGGACCAAAGACTGCTGTCTACACCAGGGTCGATATAAGCAAAAGAGCCGACATCTTTATGCAGGTGCAGGCAAAATCGATCAGGTCCACCTACTCTGACTTACCAGAATTTTCCTTGGCTACTTTAGATATAAGCGAAACATTTGCAGAGAAGATAAGAGCAATTTATTCTAGAAAACAGGCGAGAGATGTTTATGATCTGTATTTTTTGATAAAGAAGGGTGTAAAATCCTCTACAGAGATAATAAACAAAAAACTTGCTTTGTACAGGCTTAGTTTCAGCGAGGATTCTTTCAGAGAGAAGCTATCAGAAAAAAGAGACGTATGGCATGCCGAACTGGATCCGCTGATTGTAGGGGCGCTACCAGAATTCGACGTCGTTTTCGAAAAGGTAATGGATGAACTCCCGAGATTTTTATCTTCAACGTAATATGGAACCGAAAAAGTTATAGATAACGTGTATTTTGTAGCGAACATGAAGGATAGACTTAAATCGCTCTAAGAAACTCCGCATCCAATCATTGACAGTGATTTTTGATACATATATGGTCGTAAAGCAGCGAGAATCACTTTGTACGTTTTACAGATAGTTTTGATTTTATAGGCTTCACAAGCGTCAGCATAGCCGCATTTGAGTAGCTGTCCTATTCTGATGGCAGTGTCTTTTCCATCGTCTCCAAAGCTTTATCCACATCCTCTTTCCGGGCTATCAATGGCGGCCTGAATCTCACACTTTTTTCACCGCATTTCAGGACCAACAACCCCGCTTTGAAGAGATCTTCTACGTATTTGTCGCGAGATGCACTATCTTTGAGGTCTATAGCGCACATGAGGCCCTTCCCTCGTGCATTACTAAGAGATCTAGGATGATCGTCTTCGAAATCCTGCAGCCTATGGAGGAGATATTCGCCGACTTTTCTGCTGTTTTCTACCAGATGATCCTCTTTCATTATCTCTATTATGCGTTTCCCCTTAACCATGTCGGCTAGGTTTCCGCCCCAAGTTGAATTAATCCTACTATCTACAGTGAACACGTTATCCTTTACTTCATCTATTCTGTTTCCTGCGGTTATTCCGCACACTTGTGTCTTTTTGCCGAAAGCCATGATATCAGGCTCTACATCGAAGTGCTGATGAGCCCACCACTTGCCTGTTATACCCATGCCACTCTGCACTTCGTCCACTATAAAAAGCAAATCATTTTCCTTTGTTATCTTCCTGACTGCCTGTAGATACTCCTTTCTGAAATGGTTGTCTCCGCCTTCTGCTTGTATAGGTTCCATTATGAAAGCTGCTATGTCATCACCGTATGTGTCTATAGCGCTCTGTATCTCTTCAATGCTTACCCTTTCAAGTTCTTCCACGTCGTTCAAGTTTTTAGCGCTCAGAGGAAACGTTATCTTAGGGCTTGTTACTCTCGGCCACTCAAACTTTGGGAAGTAATCGGTTTTTCTTTTATCAAACGTGTTAGTTAACGACAAAGTATAACCAGATCTTCCATGGAACGCGCCTTTCAAATGTATTACTTTACTGCCGTTCTCCTTGCTTCCTTGTGCAATATTTTTCCTGGCCTTCCAGTCGAATGCAGTCTTAAGAGCATTTTCCACAGCTAGAGCTCCACCCTCTATAAAAAACAAATGCGGCATAGTTTTCGGTACAACTGTGGAAAACTCATCTACAAAATTCGCCATCTCAACGGTATAAACGTCACTATTGGCTACCTTGTTCAATGAAGCGTATTTCAGTTCTTTCAAAAAATTGGGTTCAAACAGCTTTGGATGGTTCATGCCTAACGCCGAAGTCGCGAAGAAGCCGAAGAAATCCAGGATCCATCGTCCATTTTGAGAATCCCATAACTTCATCCCTCTACTTTTCTCAGTGTCTAATATCATATCATAGCCGGTTATAAGCATGTGTTTTGATAGAGATTTCCTCGCGTTCTTTGGGCTTATCATATTAACTAAATGTTTTTATGGTCTATTTATACTTGCAGCGTCTATTATTTTAATTCACTGCCATTTTTAGGCTACAGTTGAAAAGCAAACGAGAAGAAGTGTATGAAGTTTGGTGGATGGTTTAAATGGCGTACTACAGTAGCAAAGGCCAAATAACTCTTAAAGAAGACGGATCGACCAAATTTGTGATAAAAGACTATAAGGCATTAAATTCAAATAAGTGGTATATAATCACACTGTTTTTGGGCGCAGAATACCCATTCGTAGCAGACTCGCAGAGTCGACTGGAGCGCGAATTGAATTTCTTTGAACAGGATACAGGAGGCGTGAAAAAACCGAAGGTTATAAGCTACAACTTAGAGGATAAGCTTTTGAAAAGAGAGTATATAGATGGCGAGATCCCTTACGACAAGCCCGAGTTAGTAAGCAGGGCATTGTGTAGTATACACAGGGCGGGATATGTGGTAGGTGACACCAAAATAGAAAATTTCTTGGTGGATAAAAGCGGTGTAGTCTCTATAATAGACGCAGAGCAGGCCACGGTTTCGCACGAACGTAGGCTAATGGCGTGGGACATGCTTCTCCTATTCGGATCGATGGCATACAAAAATATTTACGATTTGGATAGCTATAGAGAAGCAGTAAAGAGAATCATCGATGCTTATGCTGATTGGAATATTATAAGCAGCGAAATTTACAATCCGCTCAATGCAGTTTTGTTGGCTATAATACCGCCTCCGCATCTTTTGATGCTGGCATATGCGATAAACACAAAAAATAAGGAGCAACACGCCTGAATACGCACGTATCACGATTAATAGACGGTTTTGAGAAAACTATTTACTCCATCCAGCGGATCTTAGCATTTTATCAACCCTCTTTTTCGTGGATTTATCGGTCCTTTTAAGATAATCATTGAGCCTATCCTTATCCAGTCTTTTTACGATGCTCTTAACTACATAAAGTGGAATCTGGAGCCTAAAGTACCCAAAGTCTATCAGCGTTTTTTCAATATCGGATACAGGCAAAAATGCGTTTCCCATCCTTTTCGGTTCATAACCGAAAAACATCTCTTTTTTGATGTGTCTTACGACCACGTTCCTCCCAAGGATGCTTCTCAGACCGGTGCGGACTCGCCGTGTGGTTATTATCACAGGATTCGTTTGCTGTTCCCACAGTTCGCGTAGTGACAGAGCCTCCTGCAGTCCGTAATAAAAAGGCTCGAAAAGGAATCCCACTGCATCCAAGTTCTCACTAAACGAATAAAACCCTCTTTTCAGCCGCTTTATCCCCGATCTTTTTTCCATCTGGTGCAGCATGAGTCTTACATAAGCTTTGCTTGCTCCTTTCTGCATCAGAAATCTTTCAGCTTCGTTTATGGTGAAATAATTTCTGTCTTTGAAATGATCCCTGAACTCCTGAGTATATTTTATTTTGCCCATATCCTAATCTTCTCAATCATCTCTGTGAATGAAGGCACTTTTCCCTCGTATACTATCGTTTTTAAGTCGGCCACGTCGACTTGGTTGTTTATCCAGTCCAACGACTCTCTAACGATCCTTTTCGTTTTTGTGTCATCGACAAATCTAGACAAGAAATAAACATCGTATATATCTCTTACCTCCCTTCTATTTTTGTATGCGACGAACTTTTCAAGTATCAACTCCTTCGGCTCCAGTGTAAGTACGTCCATCGAATTACCATTTGCCTTTTTATATATGGTAAGAGTGCCCTTCACTCTTTTTCTTGTTATCTCCAATTTCACTGTGGATCTCCCGTCAGACACCTCCGAAAATAGAGTGTTAGTAGTCTGTCTAAACTTCACAAGAGTTAAACCTCGTTTCTTCAAGGCTGTTTCAAGGGTCTCTTTAAAGCCCTCGCGATAAACTGCGTAGAGGTCTATATCCTTGGAGAATCTCTTGCTGCCATAGCAACGCCAGACGGCGGTTCCACCGTGTATCACAGCGTCGTCTAGAACCTCATAAACTACTTCTACTACTTCGTCCTGTAGTTCGGCAAGATCCTTCTGTGACTGTCTTTTCAACTTGTACATTAGCGGAAAATCCATATCCTAATCCGTTTGTTTAATATAATTTACCTTAATTATATATATGTATAATTATCGTTAATCATATTTAAATGTCGAATTTTTGAGCGGAAAAAAGAAGTTAAAACAATAAAACGTGCGTTGAATAAGTAGAGTAAGATCCTTATCTTGGGTATTTTTATGCTTCGGCTTTTATGAGTGCTATAAGCTTCCTATACGGATCGTTCGAGATCTCATCCTCGAAATCCCGCATCGAATCCAATTCGTATATTACTACCAATACGATAAGAATGGCTGACATCATTAGTGCAGTTATAATTATTGACATGGGGTTGTAAGGAAGTATAACAAGCGTCAGTATAATCACTAAGATCGTGGAAAGAAAGATTTCCGATAGCCATTGTACCGTAGGCAACCTATCCTTAGCTAATGTTATCTGAAAGTCACGCGCTTCTGATGCTTTCCTTGCTTCGTCTATTATGGCATCGAATAAAATACTATCCTTGCTGTTGTTCACTTTTATGTTCAAGACAAGCGATAAAAGCGAGTGGAACTTTTTGTTGGCTTTGATTCCTTCCGAATAATCTGCCAGGGCAAGTATTATGGTCTCATCGCAGTATTCCAAGATAGACTTATTTATTTTTTTTAGAATCCTCTTATTCGAAAGTCTTTTTGATAAGAGGTATACAGATTTTAAGGCGCTTACTTCTATGCTAAAAGCATCACGTAGCTGATCTAATGCACCATCCGTATCGCTTATTGAAAACGCCGACATCACTCCATAAGTGACGCCGATAACTACGAAAAACAGGCTTGCCTCGTTGAGAGGTAACAGTTTTATTGGATTTAGAGACAGTACTATAGATATGGTGACCATTATAGCAGCGAGCATCCACGTCTTCATTAGTTAGCTATGAAAACCTTTGAATAAATATGTTCGAATACGTGATCGACCGACTACTTTTGAATATCGAACGGGATCTAGCTGCTCAGCAAATGTTCGTCCATAGTCATTTTCTTTTTATAACCTATAGTGTATAATCCTTCGCTATCTTTTTTCAGCACATGTGCGTATTCATCTTTTCCTCTGCTAAAATCTATATTCTTCCACTCTCCATTTTCTTTATTTATGATTACAGGATAATCTAATCTATACTGCATATGCACGATGGTCCTGTCTTTGAATACTTTAGAGTCCTGTATGTAGTTTAGAAGCTCATCCGATTCTTTCCAGTCGGTATATGCCCCGTCAAACAATACGTTTGAAAGATAGATGAAATAGACGCCACCTGCTGTCTCTTTTATATTTTTTATGTACTCAAATATATCAGATTGGTATAGATGAAACTGTGTATTGTAACGGAACCTACCTCGAATGGGATTATCAGCACAAGCTCCTTGGCGGGGCAGTAATGGAGCAATATTTTCGGCCATCTTATTGTAATCATTCACCATCTCGTCGAAATATGTCAACTGCCGTGGATTTCTGTCTACTACATCTATATGCATTAGTTTGTTACCGTTCTGTAACAGCGAAGAAAGAGCTAAGACATGCTGTCCATCACCACATATGAATACAGCGTGATCGATCCCTGATAAACGGCTGAGAAAGCGCATGAATGAATTTCTATAGATTTCATTACACCTGTCATACACTAAAAAAGGATATTCATTTACATCCTTTAATTTCGTTTCTAAATCGCATGTTATAGTCGGTCGATTGCCGATGTTCAAGCCACCGCTTTCTGTTGCCAACCATAAATCTTCTAATTTCGCCATATTACACTACTGTATAAGAAACAATCTTATATTTAAATCTATCGATTAGCTTTATGGGATCATTGAACAGCTACTTCTATTCATTTAGCTGAGATTTCACTTAAAATCTTCAGATAACTCTCTACTTTCTTTATGTTATCATCGGCAACGCGTTTTAATGTATCCATGCTGACGTTATTTGAGAACATGTACCCTGCTGCGTTTCTATACATCAAAAGCACCTGAAAACTACCCAGCATTTTATCGATTGTGCTTTGATCTGTTCTGTTTTTATTCGTGCCTACAGTGAGGAACGGCCTTACCACACCGCTTACATCGTGTATCTTCGGGTATTCTACACCGTTTCTTATCAGTATAGCCTTCAGTCCTATCTCGAGTGACATCTCGAGCGCATAGACCGCGTTATCATAATTTTTCGCGACATATGCCTCCTGAGCAGTGCTGTACCATCTAAACGCATTATCCAACGCTGATTTTACATCCTTTTCCATTTTAGTTCTACGCCTGCAGGCATAATCCTCCTCTTATGCGGCAGTGTTCTTATCCTGCTAAAGAAATCCGTCAAAATGCTATTCTTTTCATACAGAATTATACCATAATCTGCAATATCAAAATACAACGGAATCGTACGGCTCAACCCTGCTTTAGAGACGACCAAAGGACTGAATCTGTAATACTTCCCTTCTTTTATGAAGCTTTCTTCTGCCGGCAACAGTTTCTTTCTCACCTCCCACAATTTATTTGTGTAGTCGTAATCATCATCAACTACTATAAAGAAATCTACGTCACTCGAGTTGTTGTAATTGTTTTTGGCTATAGATCCGAAAAGAGCTATCCCCTGTACGTCCTTGTCTTGGCTTACTATTTTTACGGTCTTGAGGATGTAAGCCATTAATTCTTTATCAAGATCGACAGAAAGCAGGGTCCGCTGTAGCATATACTGGAGGACGTCGCTTATGCTGCAGTTTGATTTCGTTAGAGAGCTCAAATTGTTCCTTGCTACCAGCAATTTGTTATATAAGCTCTCTTTCGTCATTACCGCTCTGTAACCTGGACTCGCCATATTATCTTATACTTTTTATCTTATATAAATCTATAGATATGCCAATAATGTGGTAAGAATCAATTTGGATACAATAAAGGCTCAGCACTCTCTCCATTACAATTGTCGTGGGATGAAGTTAACAATACTACAAGATCCAAGTCTAAAGGTCAGCATCGCTATGTTTACGTCTCTTGATTTAACAGAATTTTATACTTCATCCTCATATTCACATATCTGTCTTTCGTCTATAGTGTAAAACCCTTTTTTATTCTTTTTGAATTCATATCTGCATTTGTCGCTTTGTCCGTCAAAATCTACGTTCTTCCACTCTTTGTTTTCTTTTCTCATAACTATGGTGTAAAATAATTTATGCTGTGTATGTACGATTGTGCCGTCTTTGAACGTCGGAGATTTCAGTATAAAATCTAGAAGCGCGTCTGAGG
>CAZYMW010000025.1:0-8236 GCA_964648605.1 Candidatus Woesearchaeota archaeon
GGTTCAGCACACTACTGTTACTTCCCCTAAGGTTAATGTAACCACATTGTCTTTGGAAGGGCCTGTTGCTGAAGTTGTAAACACCAATAACACTATTTTAAGTATAGTACCCGGATTCGCCGGTCTATATTCCTCGAACGGTGCTGTATCGAGTTCCTATGTATTAGGAAAAATAGGACCATTAGGAAGTTTAGCATTCAATGGCAACAACTTGGTTTACACTGAGCCGATAACAGGAGGGACACAGTCAGTATCAATAGCAGAAAATGCTACGAACTTTGATACTTACATAGAAGCACCTATAAATACCACAGCGGATACATGGGGTGCTTATGTTATGGATGCCAGCAAAGCTGCAACCACCATGAAACTACTCATACCAACGCAGAACTACACTTTAACACTTGGCGGATACACTAAACTCGGTCCTACAAGCGTTTATTACACAGGAAACAGTACACCTGTCGGGAAGATTATAAGCATCGGAGGAGGAATTCCGAGCTTTACAGCTTCGAGCTTGTTCGGAACAAATGTGTTCCCTATAGCGACTGAAGATAACATCTTCACAGGATCGACAGCTGCAGTACCTGTGATAGTGGTTGGAGGGCCTTCCGTAAACACACTCGCACAGACTCTGCTTGGAGTACCTGCAGGTTCATACGGAGCCGGTTTCACTAATAAAACAGGAGTTGTAGCCGGTCAATCGCTTATCCAGCTCTTCACCAATGTGTCATCATTGAACAGCCAAGAAGCACTTGTAATCGCTGGTTACAGCGGAGAAGACACTCTTCAGGCATCTGAAGTGGTAGCAGAGAGCCTGTTAGGAACACCAATAGTGGCTCTTAATGGAACGAAGATGATACTTAGCAGCGGTTCTTCGAATTATACCGGCGTGACAGTCGTAAGCTCGCCTTAAAACAAACTGAATAGTTAAATAGGAGCCTCAAAAGGGCTCCTTTTTTGTTTTTTTCTGCGTTCTCTAACGTATTTAATCGTATAGCGCATAGTTTTTTTGAATTAGCTGGCTTAATATTGATATGAAAATAACGCTGAGAAGAGAACAGAAGGAAAAAAGAAAGATAAATAAATGGATAATTTTCTCTGTTGTGATGCTCGTTCTCGCCATAGGGATAGGCTACATCATATCCACGTCGGTAACAGCGGCTAAAGCCTCACAGCAGCTTAACACTCTCAGCTTTGACTGTGCAGCATACGGCAATCAGCTGACCAAGACGTTTGCCGCCAATTCCACTACGTGCCAAGAGGCCGTCAATTCTTCTGTGAATTCATCGAGGGTATGCGGCGCTGTATTCTATTGTTATTATTCTCCGAGCTGTGCATACGCTAAGCCGCTTATACAGAACTCTTTGAGCTGTCTGTGTGATGCTTTTACAAGCACGCAGATAGTAGCGAACGGGGTCTGTCTTAAACAGCCTTTAAGCTGAGCTATGCCCGCTCCAGAAGAGATAGGCATATCATCGACGCTCACAAAAGACAGAAACTTCGATGGCAAGTTTTTCGGCTCCAAAGAAGATTTTGTAGTGCAGGAAATAGAACTTGATGGGAAAACATTGGGGATAGGGAAGGATGGACAAGAGGACGCAGAACCATCGGAAAGAAAAGATTTCCTCACGGCCACATTGGTCAAAGAGGGGTTATCGACTCACGAAGCTCTGGATATAATAGCGAAAGAGAACCATCTATCATTGACCAGGCTGGGTTATTTGGGAAACAAGGACAGGAATGCCGTAACTTCCCAAAGGATAAGCATCTTCAAGATCTCTCCAGAGCGTTTAAAGAAAGACTACCAAAGAATGTTTCTTAAGGACTTCGCTTACAGCAGCACAGGATGCAAGATAGGTGCATTGAAAGGAAACCATTTCACCCTAAGGATAAGGGATTTTAACGGCTTCGATAGGCTCGGTGGTCTTATAGAGGACGCTAAAAAAGGATTGCCAAATTTCTATGGACCGCAGCATTTCGGGGCATCCGCTCTCAATATAAGGATCTCAGAAGCTATAATCAAAAAAGACTTCAAAGGCGCAGTGTCAAAATTCATATTCGAGAAAAGAGATGAAAGTGAGATCTTTGCAGTAAGCAGATCAAGGCTGAAGGATATTTTCTATGCGAACGTGGACGAAGATGTGGATAAAAATTCGGCTGAAAACGCTTTAGCCGGTACACCGGCGTTTCTAAAGATGGAGAAAAAGATGCTGCACCATCTTCTCGAGAACAAGCACGATTATATAGGCGCTTTGAGGCTGGTCCCGAAACCCTTAAGGCTGCTCATTGTGCAGTCCTTCCAAGCCTACGTTTTTAACCTCACAATAAGCGATCTTATAAGCAAAGGAGAGCTTCCAGACGAGCTTCCCACACTAGGCTACGATATGAAAAACGATATGGTCATGAAGATAGCAGAAACGAACGGAATCAAAGATCTGCAGGCTTTGGAGATAAAAGAGATGCCGGAAGCAAGTCTTAAGAGCTTTACCAGACCTGCAAGGATCTATCCTAAGAACATAGAATATCACAGAGACGATAACGACCTGGTCATATCCTTCGAGCTCGACAAAGGAGAGTACGCCACGGTATTCCTGTTCGAGATGTTCAAACATTTTTGAGAGGATCAACTTTTTATAGGGAGTTTGCCATAACTTATAGTCATGGATGCGTATAATATCGGAGCAGGGGGTTATATATTCCTATTCGTCATACTCCTTTTTTCCTTTTTCTGGCTTTTCATGTACCTGGATGTAAAAGGGAAGAAATCGAAGGCGGCAAAGATAAGCAGATACCGCACAGTGGCGATAATGATACCTACGATAAACGAAGGGAAGTTCATAAGAAAGACGGTCACGTGTGCGCTCGATCTGGATTATCCAGCATCCAAGTATACTATATATATAGCCTTAAACAAGAGCTCGACGAAGGATACCATAGAAACTGCCCGTTCAGTTGCCGGCAGCAGAGTAAAGGCAATAGAGTGTCCTGTCGACGGGAAATCCAAAGTGATGAACTATGTTTTAAAGAAGTTCATAAAAGAGGACATACTTCTCATTCTTGATGCAGACACTCTCGTCAATAGATCCCTCCTAAAAAGAGCGGTGCCCTTCTTCGACGACGAGAACGTGGGAGCGGTGGTATCATCCGTCAAGGTACTGAACCCAAAATCCCTGGCCCAGAAGCTTCAGTATTACGAGTATCTTTTGTCTATAATCTCAAGGAAAGTACTGAGCTCTATGGCTGCCTTGATGGTGACACACGGTGCGGGTTCTGCTTTCAGGACCTCGATAATAAGGAAAGTCGGCTACTTCGATGATAGCGGGAATCCCACGGAAGACCTGGAGATAGGACTGAGGTTGCTTTTGAACGGATATGCCATAGAGACCGATCCTACGGCGATATCTTATACCGCAGTACCGAAGGATTTTGCCGCTCTTTTTGAACAAAGGAAGAGATGGTTCTCAGGCTTCTTTGTGAACATAATAAAATATAGGAAAGAATTGTTCAGCAGGAAGCACGCAAGGCTCGGTTTTTTCGTGCTTCCCATCGTCCTTTTTTCCACAGTTTTAGGGATAGCCCTCATCTTTGAGCTGGCTCCGCTCATCTACACTTTTATCTCGAACGAATACGCTTTTATAATAAACACCAGCCTATCTTTCGCCGTCTCCAGCCAGATCAACAACAGCAACGTGCTGTTCGGCGTAATAAACCAGGTATTCATACTATCCATCGCAGTATCTATTTTAGGGGTCATCGCCATGTATTACGCCCTGCGTTACAGCGGCATAAAGCTGAACAGATATAGGGATACTGCAGGGATGATAGGTTATATATTCTTTTATTCCTTCTTTTTATCGTTTGTATGGCTTTACGCCGCCCTTAATATGGCGATAACAAGGAAAGGCTACGTATGGAAAATCGCTACATAATGTTCACATTCGCTATCCTTGCCTCTTTGATGGTGATAGCCGTAGTGCTCGTATTATCACAATACATAAACAACACAAAGGTATCAGAGGTTTACCAAAGCCTTCAGCAGGTCCAGGTCGGGCTGCAGAGTCTGCAGGTTCTTTCCCTTTTGGGAAATTCCAATTCTACATCCGACTGCAGCATGCTGTCGGCCGGCATCGGCACTTTATCAACCCAGCTGTTTCAGCTCGGATCGGAGGTGCAGGCAGCCGATATGGAAAACCAGTCCGGTTCGCAGTATACAAATCTCGTCGACCAACTTAGTTATGCCAGGATAGAATACTGGCTGCTCGCCCAGAAAGCACGCTCCCAATGCGGTAAAGTGTTTACAACCGTGTTGATGCTATACAGCCCTGTGCACTGCAACGGGTGCGTTCTCGAATCCGATGAGCTCTCATATATCCAAAACAAGGATCCTAACTTTTCCTTCGTCGTGTTGGATGGGGAATGGAACTTATCCATAGTGAAGGCACTGGATGCCTCCTACAACGTAAATTCCTCTGAATACCCTGCAATAATCGTCAATGGAATCGATGTGGCAAGAGGGTACCTGTCGTCGAGCCAGATCGTATCAGACCTTTGTAAATACACCAATATCACTGATTTCTGCAACAATACGATCTAGAAAGACTCGAGCTGCACGGCGTGCTGCTTTGCTATGAATCTCAGTTTCTTGACGGCTTTCTCGGTCTCCTCTTTTGTAAGCTGCGGTCTCGTGTTTTCAAACTTCTCTGCAAAAACTCGATCCCATCTTTTAGACAGGACATCATCCTTTTTTCTTGGTATTATGTGCAAATGCATGTGCTGTACGCTTTGACCTGCGTTTTCACCTTCCTGCAAAAGCAGGTCGAACTGGTATGCCTCCGAGAATTTCAATGCGATAAAGGTGCATCTTTCGACGAATACCGCGAATCCTTTTTTCTCCTCGTCGTTCAGTGACAGGAAGCTTTCCACGTGTCTTTTTGGGATGACAAGGCAGTGTCCTTCTATCACAGGCCTTATAACATATATAGCCACGAAAAGATCGTTCTCATAGAATTTTCCAAGATTTATGTTCGAAACGTTGCAGAATGCGCACTCCATTTGTAATTCATTATATCCACAGCTTAAATAGATTGGTTCGGATGGAGTCCATTATATGATCCAGTGTCTATGCCTTGCATAAGCCGGATATTATGGCTTTGATGACCAACTGCTGCTTTACAAGGCATTTATGCAGCAGCCTTTTTAACCGGAGCTTCACAGCGGAGGCAGCCCTTTTCTGTCTCTTATCTGCTTGAGAACCTGTGGATACAGTTCTTTGGGAACGTTCTTGAATTTTTCTCCCGAAAGCGACCAAGAGCCTCTGCCTTCTGTGTTCGATCTCAACTCGTTGGTGAAGTCGAAAGATGCTGCTACCGGCAGGTCTGCCATCATGACGGCTTTGTCTGCCTCTTCTTTTATGTCATCTATTATACCGCGTTTCGACTGTATCAAAGCACTTACACCGCTGAGGAAACTCATAGGCAGGTCGACCCGTATTATCTGGATAGGCTCAAGAAGCGAAGGATTAGCAGCCAGCATCGCATCTTTTATCGCCTCCCTGACAGCCGGTATCACCTGTGCAGGGCCTCTGTGGATGGCGTCTTCGTGGAGAATGGTATCGGTCAGTACGACCTTCACGCTTCTGACCTCCTCCCTAGCCTGGGGGCCTGCTTTCATGACGTCGTTGAAAGCCTCCATACACATCTCTATCACTTCTCCTATATGGATCACACCGCGTGTGGCGTCTATGAACATGTTATTGCCGTAGAAAGCAGCTATGCTTTTTATTTCTTCGCGTGTCATCCCTGCTGCCATCAGCCTGTTAAGCTGTTCGGAGGGTATCGATTTGACCCTGCCCGTAGATATCTCAAGTTCTTCCATAGCATCGTCGATCGCCTGTGTCGTTGGTTCGACATACAGGTAGAACCTATTGTGCTTGTTTGGAGATTTCCCCTCCATGACAGGGCTTCTGGAAGTTATGCTTTCTTTGTATACGACGATCGGCTGCGAAGCGACTATATCGATTCCATAATCCCTTCTAAGCTTATCCTCCACTATCTCTAAATGAAGTGTCCCGAGACCTGCTATGAGGTTCTCCCCAGTTTCGTGGTTTATGGATACTTTCAATGTTATGTCTGCTATCTCTATGTCACGAAGAGCTTGGATAAGTTTCGGCAGGTCCTTTGGATTCCTGGGTTCTATAGCCTTCACCATAACAGGCTGCAGTATATGTCTTACGGGTTCGAAAGGAGTCACATCTTGGATGGATGAAAGCGTTTCGCCGGCGATGATATTCTTCAGCCCAGCCATGCCTATCTGGTTTCCTGCCGTAGCCGACTCCACTTGGAACTTGTGCGGGCCTTTCCATATGTATATCTGCTGCAGTTTGTTTACCTGTTTGCTGTTCACTAGGAAGACATCCTCTCCTTTGGTCATCTTCCCCGAGAATATCCTGCCCACTGCGACTTCGCCGGCCTGTGGGTCCATCTCTATGTTTGTAACGGATACCATAAGAGGTCCATTTATGTCACACGCTAGCAGAGACTTGCCTGTAGGACTGTCCAGATCTCCATGCCATATTATAGGGATCCTATATTTCTGAGCCTCTGCAGGGTTCGGAAGTTGCTGTATGACCATATTGAGTATGACTTTGTGAACGGGAGAACGCTTAGTCAGTTCCTTTATTTTTTCCTTGTCGCTGGACGTATAAGCATCGTATACGTCCTTAAAAGAGAGTCCAGTCTCTTTCATCGTATCCGTAGACAAAGCCCAGTTATCCCTTGAAGCACCGAAAGCTACGGTGTTATTCTGTACGTTTACCTGCCATTTTTCCTTCATCTCTTCCGGAGCGAGGTCTTTTATGAAAGAGTTTATCTGCACTATAAGTGCGATCAGATGCTTCTGCATCTCTTCGGGGGAGAATCTAAGTTCTGTTATCAATCTATCTATCTTGTTTATGTAAAGTATAGGTTTGACTTTGTCCCTTAAAGCCTGTTTTAGAACCATCTCCGTCTGCGGCATAACGCCTTCTACTGCATCCATTACTACGACAGCTCCGTCTATAGCCCTTATGGCACGCGTGACGTGTCCGCCGAAATCGACGTGTCCAGGGGTATCAATGAGATTTATCAGATACTCATCGCCTTCTTTGAGTTCGTAGACCATGTTCACGTTCGAGGACTTTACCGTCATCTGTCTAGATCTCCATGCCATATTATAGGGATTCTATATTTCTGAGCCTCTGCAGGGTTCGGAAGTTGCTGTATGACCATATTGAGTATGACTTTGTGAACGGGAGAACGCTTAGTCAGTTCCTTTATTTTTTCCTTGTCGCTGGACGTATAAGCATCGTATACGTCCTTAAAAGAGAGTCCAGTCTCTTTCATCGTATCCGTAGACAAAGCCCAGTTATCCCTTGAAGCACCGAAAGCTACGGTGTTATTCTGTACGTTTACCTGCCATTTTTCCTTCATCTCTTCCGGAGCGAGGTCTTTTATGAAAGAGTTTATCTGCACTATAAGTGCGATCAGATGCTTCTGCATCTCTTCGGGGGAGAATCTAAGTTCTGTTATCAATCTATCTATCTTGTTTATGTAAAGTATAGGTTTGACTTTGTCCCTTAAAGCCTGTTTTAGAACCATCTCCGTCTGCGGCATAACGCCTTCTACTGCATCCATTACTACGACAGCTCCGTCTATAGCCCTTATGGCACGCGTGACGTGTCCGCCGAAATCGACGTGTCCAGGGGTATCAATGAGATTTATCAGATACTCATCGCCTTCTTTGAGTTCGTAGACCATGTTCACGTTCGAGGACTTTACCGTCATCTGTCTCTCCTGCTCTATCTTTTCAGAATCTAAATACAACTGCTTGCCGGCTTTCTCCTCCGAAAGCATACCGCATCCAGCCAGTAGGCTGTCGCAAGTCGTCGTCTTGCCGTGATCTATGTGAGCGATGACGCCCAGGTTCCTTATCCTGTCTTGGTGGGTCATCAATCTTACTACTTTCTCAGTGATCGATTCTTTTTCAGGCATATTTTTTACAAATATCTTTTCTCCTATTTATACGTGTCACTACTTCCGAAAGTGGTAACAAATTTAATCTTAGGGGACATTAACAAGCTATGATACGGGCATTTAAATACAGAATTCATCCTGCAAAGGAACAGGAAGAAGCTTTAGATAAAAGATTTGAGGGAGCAGGTTCAAAATCTTGTTTACTATAAGAAACAAGATTTAAA
>CAZYMW010000026.1:0-7236 GCA_964648605.1 Candidatus Woesearchaeota archaeon
CAGGTATACAACTACTGCGTCCGGGACTCTTTCATCAGGATCTTCTCTACCAATATTCTATGGCGAGTCCGAAAATTGTTCCACTAAGTTGCAGGCGAATGGTTTGCCGACAGGCGCCCAGTGGTCTACTTATGTGAACGGTGTGCAGAAAACAGCTTCCTCCTCCAATAATATAACATTCTATAACGGACCTGGAGCTTATAATCTCTCTATTCCGAACGTAACCTATTCTAGTACGACTTATTATCCCTGTCCTTCTTTTGGGTACATAGCTGCCGGGATGGGTTTGCGGGTGAACTTTTCCACAGCTTCAACGGCTTGTGGATACGGCCTAGCTACATTTTCCGAAAATAGTCTACCATACGGTCTGGGTTGGAGTGCTACGTATAACGGAACGCTGGCTACTACGGATTCGTCTGCGATAACAATAGTGGCGCATTCTGGTAATGACTCGTTCATTGTACCGCACGTTACCCTTGCCTTTCTACATACCGGTTGTGTAATAAACTACAATGCAAACGTTCCGTCGGGTTCTTTTCCCACTACCAAACTCGAATCCGTTGGATTCTCCAAATCATACAACTGTACGTCTAAGTTTGTAGAGCACGGTCTCCCTTCCGGAGTCGATTGGAAAGTTAATTATTCAGGTATAGCCCAAAAATCTAATTTAAGTGTTATGAATTTCAACACCACGGAAGAAGACGTCCATTTCAATGCTTCTTCGGTTCTGTACAACGGCAATACGCTATATCCCTGCCCAGATAATGGTACGTTGCCGAGCGGGAGCCAGCAGGAAATAAGCTACTCATCACAGCAAACTTGTATGTATAAGTAAAAAAAGCGATAGAATCTCAATCACGCTGAAACCCGTTGCCTTTAAATATTAGCTGCCTTCTAAGTTATATCTATTAGAAATACATTTTATGTGCGGTATAATAGGCTACAATGGAAGCGATGACGCCATCCCGTATCTGCTCGATGGTATAAAGAACCTCGAATACAGAGGTTACGATAGTTTTGGCTGTGCTATGCAGTCTGGAGATAATCTCATCATAAAAAAGGATGTGGGAATGGTTGATGATGTAATTAAAAAATACAGATTATACGACCTTTCATCGAACAAAGCTGTATTCCATACAAGATGGGCTACGCACGGCGGCGTTGAGCAGAAAAACGCACATCCGATACCTGATTGCAGCGGCAGACTCGCGGTGGCCCACAACGGCATAATAGAGAATTGGGCAGAATTGAAGAATGAATTATCAGGGCACGAAATAAAATCCGATACCGATACTGAGGTTTTATCCCATCTCATAGAAGACAGGCTCGATGCAGGCGACGACCTGAAATCTGCGGTGAAAGCTACTTTCGAGCGCATAAGCGGCGCATCATCGTTCATCGTAATAGACACGAAAACAGACGACTTGATAGGCGTCAAGAAAGGCTCTCCGCTCGTCCTAGGGCTTGCAGACAACGGAAATTTCATATCCAGCGATGTCCCATCGTTCATAAAATACACGAACAAAGTCATATACCTATACGACGGTGACATGGTTTCTGTGGGCAAAAAAGGCTACGATATAGTGAATCTGATGGGCAAGAACCATTCTCACGAAATCTCGACCCCAAATTTTTCTGTAAAGGACATAGACAAAGGAGATTACGAGCATTTCATGCTGAAGGAGATAATGGAACAGCCAAGGCTGATAAACGCCCTAAAAGAAAAGTCTTTCAGTGAGATAGACCCGGCTGTTAACGCCATAAAAGGCGCCGGCTCCATATACATAGTCGGCGCTGGGACATCCTTCCACGTCGCATTGTTGGGAGCAAGAGTGTTCAGGGAAAACGGCATGAGCGCAATACCATTGCAAGGTCAGGATCTTCCGTCGTACAAGAACGCTATATCGAACAAAGATATCTTTATAATAATATCACAAAGCGGAGAAACAGCGGACATAATAAATTCCTTGCCGATCATAAAAGGCAACACAAAGATAGGCATAATAAACAACGAAGAGTCGACATTGGCAAAGGAAGTGAACATCGTGATACCCTTAAAAGCCGGACCGGAGAAAGCCGTAGCAGCTACAAAAACGTTCACGCTTTCAGCTTTTTACACCGTGTTTCTGGCGATGGCAGCAGCAGGTAAAAAAGAGATGGCTATGAACGATATAAACCTTTTGGACCTGAACCTGTACAACCTTTTTGTTCCCTCTGTGATCGATGCAGTCGACAGCATCGCCGAAACCCTGAAAAACCTGGAAAGTATCTTCCTTCTCGGCAGGGATTACGATTACATAGTGGCTTTGGAGGGAGCGTTGAAATTCAAGGAGATTACTTACATCCATGCGGAGGCGGTCGATGCCTCGACTTTCAAACACGGCCCTCTCGCCCTTATATCGGATAAGGCATACGCCATAGGCCTGGTTTCCGAAGCTGTAAAAAGCAGCACATTATCCAACCTACAGGAAGTGAAAGCAAGGAAAGGAAATATAATAGGGATAGCCGATTCGAATTCAGAATTGTTTGATATGTTTATCAGGGTACCCGAAGGAGGCATTTTTAATTTCATACCGCAGGTCATGATTCTGCAGCTGCTGTCGTATAAAACGGCTGTTTTGAAGGGCATAGACATGGACCACCCGAGAAACCTTGCGAAAACAGTGACGGTTTTATAACTATATATAATCAATCATATAAATGTGGAAACAGAACTTTTCCCTATAGACGTAGATTACATAGTGGTCGAGGGGAGACCGATAATAAGGATATTCGGGGCGGGGGCAGAAGGCAAAAGGAAGCTTGTATACGACGATTCTTTCAGGCCTTATTGCTACGTAGATTCTCCAAAAAAAGAAGTGGACGAGGCTCTAAAAGGTCTTTCTTTTGTCGACGGAGTGGAAGAAACGCATATGGCCAGGCTGGGAAAACAGATAGCCGTTTATAAGGTCTTCACGAAGCTGCCGGAGGATGTGCCAAAGATCAGGCAGCTCAACCTGAAGACGTACGATGCGGATATACCATTTTACAAGCGCTACCTCCTAGACAATAAGATAGGTTCATCCAGCAGGGTAAAGATGGATATAGACGGGGACAGAGTCAAGAGGATAATAAACGCAGAAAACGGCAATCCTCCGATCAAAAGCATAGCGATAGACATCGAGACTTATTCCAAAAGAACTTTCCCAGACCCAAAAATAGACCCTATAGTCGCCGTATCGTTGTCTAACTACGACACCAAAAAATGTTTCACGTGGCTTAATGCACGCTCGGAAAACGTGGAAAAGGTAGATGATGAAAGAGCTCTTCTTTTTAAAGTCGCTGCTTTCATCTCCGAAAACGGCTTCAATACCATAATCGGATACAATTCAGATTCGTTCGATCTGCCTTATATAAAGCAGAGAGCGGATATATTGGGCATAAAACTGCTATTCAATGATTTTGAAATAAAAATCAAAGGAGAACGGAGAAGAATAGCCGATATAAACGGTAGTGTTCACATAGACATATTGAATTTCATCCGGAATATATATGCAGTATACAACCTTAAAACGGAGGTCCTTACTCTGCGAGAGGTAGCGGCAGAGGTAATAGGTGATCAAAAAGGGGAATTCGACTGGGACAGAGTCGATGATATCTTCAAGGACAGCACCGTTGCAAATGCGCTTTGTGAATACTGTATACAGGATTCCTATATCACTTTCAAATTGTACGATAGGATGTACGATCTTCTCAGCGAACTGAACAAACTAGTAGGCCAGACTCTCGGAGATATATCCAGGATGACGACAGGAGCTTTCGTAGAGCATCTAATAATGAAGAAAGTTGTGGAACTGGGAGAAGTTATACCGAACAGACCATCGGATTTCGAAGTCAACGAGAGGCTAAAGAAGATGAACGTCGGGGCGTTCGTTTTTCAGCCGAAGCCTGGTTTGTACAACGGTATTGCAGTGGTCGATTTCCGCAGCCTTTATCCCAGCATAATAGTCTCCCACAATATATGTCCATCGACCATAATAAGACAAGGCGTCGATGGTGTAGGATTCATGGATGCAAGCGAGCGACAGGGCTTTATCCCGAGCATCCTGAACGAACTTCTCATGCTGAGAGCCGATGCAAAAGCTAAGCTCAAGACCGACAGCGAAAGCAAAAGACTGAATGCCAGGGTCACCGTGCTTAAACTCATAGCGAACGGTTTCTACGGCTATCTTGGGTATTACAACGCCAGATGGTACTGTTTCGACTGCGCCGGCAGGATAACGGCACTCGGGAGGGATTACGTGCAGAACGTCATAAAAGAAGCGGAAAAAAGCGGAGCAGAAGTGATCTACGCCGACACGGATTCGGCTTTCATACACAAAGAAGGAGCTGCTGCGTTCATAGACAAATTTACCGCTGACATCAACAAGTCCTTGCCCCGTCCGATGGAACTGGAAGTCCAAGGAGTATACAGCAGGGCTCTTTTTGTTAGCGGAAAAACCAGTGGAAGAGGGGCAAAGAAAAAATACGCTCTGTGCGACGATAAAGGAAAACTGGTGATAAAAGGATTCCAGTCGGTAAGAAGGGATTGGGCGATAATAGCTAAGGAGACGCAGAAAACCGTTCTGAAGAAGCTGCTCGTCGATACCGATGAGAAAGGGGCGGTGGAATACGTACAGGAAATCATAAGTAAAATAAAAAGCGGAAACATCCCTTTGGACAAACTTGTGATATTCACGCGGCTTCATAAAGCCATATCAGCCTACAAACAGACGGGCAGACACGTGTCGGCTGCCAGCAAAAGCGGGCTGGCATTCTCCAGCGGCGACACCATACGTTACATAATAGCAAAGGGAAGGCCTGGTGAAAGTATATCGTCGCGCTCCGTGCTGATAGATATAGCGAAAAAAAGCGGCATAAAATACGATCCGAATTATTACATCAATCAGCAGGTAATACCATCCGTTATACAGATACTGAGTGTTTTAGGATACAAAGAAGACGATTTGAGCGGTAAAGCTGATACTTCGCTGCAATCATTTTTGGGCTAAGCATTTTTGACCGAGAAATATCCGAGCAAAAGCCGTTGTATAAATGCGTAATTCAACAGTGGTGTACTAAGTCTGTTGGTTATAGTCGAATGGCGCTTTAAAATCAACGTAATTTTCTTTATTAAATTTGGTTTTATAAACAAAGACCTCTGACAAAATAAACATATTAATAAGCGAAATCGTTCTCACTTTAGTGATGGATAGAGAAGAGAGAGAGAAATGGGTTGCCGCAGGTAAGATAGGGAAAGAAATAAGAGAATATGCGCTTTCCATCGCAGAGCCTGGGTTTGCTCTTCTCGAGCTGGCAAAGGAAATAGAAAAAAAGACAGCTTCTTTAGGTGCGAAGCCCGCTTTTCCCCCCAATTTGTCCATAAACCAGATAGCAGCACATTACACCCCTAAATACAACGATCAGACCATCCTACAAAAGGGAGACGTTCTTAAAATAGACATCGGTGCGAGCATAGAAGGATTCATATCGGACACTGCTGCCACAATCATAGTTGGCGGAGGAGACAGTGACCTGCTGAAGGCTTCTAGGGAAGCGTTAGATGCGGCTTTGAAGATCGTCGAGCCGGGCGCATGGATAGATGATATAAGCAGAGCGATAGAAAATAAGATAAGATCATACAATCTTTCTCCGATCGTGAATCTAGGCGGGCACGGCATTAGCAGATACGAGGTGCACGAAGGAGAATTTATACCAAATGCTGTCACGAATTCATCGAAAACCCTGAGAAAAGAAGGAGTCATAGCGATAGAACCTTTTGCAACTACAGGAGGGGGATATGTTATAGACAGTTCAGAAGTCCAGATTCTTATGCTCAAAAACAGAAAGCGCTCTAGGAGCGTTCTCAGCAGAGATATAACCGATTATATAGCATCAGAATACGATACGCTTCCTTTTTCGAAGAGATGGATAATCGAAAAATTCGGCAGAACGGCTGAACTCGAGATCAAAAATCTTGTCCGCGACGGCATACTTTATGAATTCAATGTATTGAAAGAAAAGGACGATGGTCTCGTATCGCAATTCGAACACACCATCCTGTTCGATAACGGTGAAACAATAATCACCACTGCATGACATGGGAGTCAAATTAAAAGACCTGGTGATAGGCAGAGAAATAAAGCTGAAGGAACTTTCTGGCAGAACGATTGCAGTCGATGCTTTCAATTGGATATACCAGTTCCTTACAACCATTCGGCTAGCCGATGGTTCGTATCTTACAGATGATTCCGGAGAGATAACATCGCATCTGAACGGACTTTTCTATAGGACGATGAATCTGCTTGCGAATGAAATAATGCCCATCTTCGTTTTTGACGGACCAGCTCCCAAGTTCAAGAAAGCAACCAATATGGAAAGGGCGCGTATGAAAGAGGAAGCAAAGAAACGTGCTGAAGAAGCGAAAACAGAAGAAGAGAGAGTGATGTATATGAAGCGCAGTGTTACAATAAACAATAATATAATCTCTTCGTCGAAAGAACTGCTTTCTTTAATGGGCGTGAACGTCGTCCAAGCTCCTGCGGAAGGGGAAGCCCAGGCAGCTCATATAAATATCAGTGGTAGTGCATATGGAGTGGCTTCCCAAGATTACGATTCTCTGCTTTTCGGTGCCACAAAATTGATACGGAACCTGAGTATAACAAACAGAAGAAAACTTCCAGGAAAAGGCATATCGATAGAGGTGTTCCCGCAGATTATAGACAAGAAAGCCTACGAGAGCATAGGCATAGACAGGGAACAGCTTATACTTATCGCTTTGTTCATAGGAACGGATTACAACAGGGGCGTGAAAGGCATAGGTCCAAAGAAAGCACTAACGATCGTCAAAAATGAGGGGAGAGATGCGATCTTAGGGAAATACGATTTTGGTTGTGATTACGATATAAAAGAGGTTTTCGACTATTT
Source organism: Candidatus Woesearchaeota archaeon (assembly GCA_964648605.1). Classification (GTDB taxonomy): domain Archaea; phylum Nanobdellota; class Nanobdellia; order Parvarchaeales; family Parvarchaeaceae; genus Parvarchaeum. The sequence continues at coordinate 6,946 of CAZYMW010000026.1, forward strand.
CTTGCATCCGAACGTCATAGACGTCACGATGCCGTTCGTTCCTCGAACCATCGACCGTAAAAAACTCATAGAATTTCTTAGCGACAAGCATTCTTTCTCGAAAGATAGGATGGAAGCATATCTAGAAAAGATTAAAAAGGAGGACTCTCTTCTAAAGTATGGATGATGGTACAAACAAACTGCTCGACAAGAAAGTAACGATAGAAAGAAAAAGGATGCAGGAAGTCTTCAAGAAAATTATAAAGAAAAGCACAGGACGTGTTGCCAAGGATTTTCTAAGCATGTCAAAGG
>CAZYMW010000027.1:0-7148 GCA_964648605.1 Candidatus Woesearchaeota archaeon
GCAGTGATGATGTGTCTAGCGATAATTGATGAAGCAACTTTATTATAGCAGCACTAGCTACATACGCTGGATTCTCATCTAAAAACTCTTCTAGTTTTTTCTCGCTTCCCCTATTCAAACCAAATCTCACATCGCTTTCTATGGTCATATCTTATGCCTCATAAAATATTATAATGCACATCGATCTGATATTATTATTGATTACGGGATATACATACTGTCTGAAAGACCTTCAACCCGCTTCAGAAAATCTTAAATACACGTAATGAGTCCATAATAACAAGATAGGCGTCTGGCATAGCGCTACGTTATCAGTATGCCGTTGGTGTGTTATGGCAAAAGTTACAGTTACGATATGTGACATGTGCAAGCAGAGGATAGCTACAAAAACATGTCCTATATGCAGCAAAGACTTGTGTGAAGCAGACACGAAAGCATTTTCTGTCGATGTAGGCTTGAGATTCGGTCCAAGAATAGAGGTCTATCACGGTTATATGTGTGATGAAGACTATAAGAAACTAGAAACAAATCTAGGAAAAACGCTGAGCAAGATAGGCGAAAAGATAAAGCAGGATATAGACAGCGTAGTATCAGAAAGCGTAGCCCAATAAAATCTACCGTACCAAGAAGGTTATTTATATGTTTATCGTTATGATACTGTGTCCACCTGTAGCGCAACGGTAGAGCGACCGGCTGTAGGTACAACTAAGTGCTATTTATTAGTGCGATGAAGAGCAGCAACCGGTAGGTTGGGGGTTCAAATCCGCCCAGGTGGAGATATCCATCGCTCGTCTGCGAAACAATGCACTTTTTGCTATCTATATAAATGACTCTTGATAATAATCAAAATGGTTATGAAAAGTGTTTTAATTTGTGTACACGGTTACACTAAAGGATCGAAGACCATGCATAGATCATGGGAAGAGGTTATGCTCGACAGGCTTACTGCTGCTTATAAACTATCCGAGTTCTTTCACGGTTCGAACATAACTAATTATTTGATCCTTTCTGGTGGCGTCGTGTCCGACGATGTAGTCGAAGCCGATAGAATATACGAATTTGCGAGAAGAAAGCTGCCTGGATTATTCGACCTCGTCACCGACGTAATACTCGAAAGAGAATCGCAGAATACACAGGAAAACGTCGATGAGATAATGAAGTGGGCAAAGAAGAAAAATGCAGCTATAATCGCTGTCAGCAGCAAGGATCACGTATCGAGGATAGCAAGGGACTGGGCTTACGACAAAAATGTAAAGGAACATCTAGTCATGATAATGCCGTCTAACGAGTCGTATAGCAAATCAGGTCTTACAGATGCGCCTATCGTAATAGAACCTCCTTTCTGGGCTTATGATAGCCTTAAACGTATATTCGACGTTCCTGAAGCTAAAGTAAGTGAAGTAAAGGAGGGAATAAACAGAATAATCGATTCTGCGGTAAAATGATATGGATACGGAAGAAAGGATAAATCTGATAAAAAGGAATACGTCGGAGATAATAACCGAAGAGGATTTGAGGAAACTGCTATCCGAAAAAAAGCAGATATCAGCTTACATCGGAAGGGCTCCGACAGGTGCTCTGCATATCGGCCATCTCGTCGCATTTGGAAAACTTTTCGATTTCCAAAAAGCAGGTATAAAAGCAAAGATACTTATCGCGGACATACACGCAGCACTCGACGATCTTAAATCGAAATGGGAAGATCTGGATAAGAGAGTGGAATACACCCGGAAATGCCTGGAGCTTTCATTCGATTGGAAAGAAAAACCAGAGTTTATAAGGGGATCAGACTTCGAATTTGATAGGAATTATGTTAACGACGTGTTGAAGATATCTACAATAGCGACGATAGAGAGAGCTACGAGAGCCGCTTCTGAAGTCACTAGGATGAAAAATCCAAAGGTGAGCGAACTTATCTACCCAATAATGCAATCAGTGGATGAACAATATCTCCAGACTGATATACAGATAGGCTCAACCGATCAAAGACATATATTCGTGTTTGCAAGAGAATACCTGCCCCAGATAGGCTATGAGAAGAGGGTAGAAGTCATGGTTCCTTTTATAACTTCGCTTTTCGGTCCAGGTTCAAAGATGAGTTCATCGAAACCCGAGACCCACATAAAAGTCTATGACTCGGAAGAAGTTATCAGGAGAAAAATAAGCAAAGCCTACAGCCCTGTCGGTATTGTCAAGGATAATTTTATCATAGACGTGATAAAATACCTGATCCTACCGTCGGAAGCCGGGTTCAAAGTAGAACGCGATAAAAAGTTTGGCGGCGATATAGATATAAAGTCCATCGAAGAACTAGAAGCTGAATACACAGCTGGGAAGATACACCCAGAAGACCTTAAGCAAGCCGTTGCTTCCTACCTTGTAAAGAGATTAGAACGCGTCAGAAAATACTTTGAAAGCAGACAAGATCTTCTAAAAGAATTGGGAGAAGAGTTCCTATCTAGATAGCCTATTGTACCCTACGCAATGCGGAACGGAAAGCCATAAAAGATGCAGCGGTTCCATATACTTTGAATGAACATTTTGTTCGAAGTGGTGAACTATCATTTGCTTGTGTAGATAAACGTCTTTGTATCCTTTTTGTCCAGTATACAAAAACCGAATCTCTCGAATTGGATGATTTCCCCCTCTTTCAAGCTATTCACTCCACTTTCTGCGACACCCTCCACTGTTTTTAGGCTGTCTTCGTTAAAAGAACCATCAGGATTAAGGATATTGCCGACCATAAGCACTTTTACATCTACATTATCGCTGGTAACCCACTGTATGATTTTCTCTCCGCCTTCCATCTTCTCAGACACAAACTTAGCGCGGATTTCACGGTTCTCCACGCCTTTTATCTCGACAGTGTAAAGCTCCTTTAGTCTTACGAGATCTCCTTCCTTTAGAGTTCGTGCATCCTTTCCATCTATCATGAAACTACCATCGGTTTTTACCGACCTAAAACCAAGATCGGCAGAGGGATGGAATGGTATTTTCACGTCTTTCTCTGCACTGCCTTCAACGACGATGTTGTAAGGATCCGAAACGAAGAAGTAACGTTTCGCTCTGCTGTCGATTATCCTCCTGTTTAGTGTCAGGAGTAGATCCCAATCGTATTCGTGTTTAGATTGTGAGTAGCCCACACTCAGCGCAAATTGTTTTATCGATTCCGGTGTTATCCCTCTTCTTCTTATAGAAGATACCGTAGGCAGTCTTATGTCATCCCATCCGTCTATAAATCCGTTTTTTATCAATTCTCTGAGTTTTCTTTTAGAGAATGGAGTGCCTTTGAAATTGAACCTTGAAAACTGTATTATGGTCGGTTTCGTAAGACCAAGGGCGTTGCGTAGTTCGTTCTGGAACGACACCTTAAATTCGTTGCTTCTCAGTATATGTGTTATATCGCATATACTATCCTCTACGACGCTGGCGAAATCGTATATAGGCCACAGATTATAGGGTTTGTAGGTAGTTTTTATTATTCTGAATATAGTCGGATCCCTGAGTGAGAAATCCTTATCTTTCATATTACCTTTGAACCTTACCACCGCTTTGCCTGGTTTTATATCACCATCGACTGCATAATCCCACAGGTGTCTGTTCTCTTCGGCAGTGTGCTTTCTGTGCACGCACTCCTCGCCTTTTAAGCGATTGCTCTTCATGCTGTCCGGTGTGCACATACAAACGTAAGCAGCGTTATCGTCTATCAATTTTCTCCCCATCTCATACATTTTATCCATATCAGAGCTTACGAATTTCTCTTTATCCCACTTTATATTAAGCCATCTATAACCCTCTCTGAAAGAATCAACGAATCTGCTCTCTACTTTGTTAGGATTTGTGTCCTCGAATCTCAGCCAAAGTTCCCCCCCATATTTCTCCTTGTAAATGTAGTTTATCATTCCGGCTATGGCGTGCCCTAGGTGCATGAAACCAGAGGGCTCTGGGGGAAGTCTGAGAACCACTTCTCCTTTTACGTTTGGAAGCTCTTTTATACCCGTCTGTTTAACCGCTTTCTTCTTTTCTGTGCTCAATCCCGCTTCAACAGCCGATTTTTCGAGTTCTTCAAGGCTTTTTTTATTGATTTCTAATACTATCCTTTTTACCCTCGTTTTCGTGCTTTCTATGTCCGAAAGCAGGGATCTATCCATGCCAGCAATTTTTGAGAATACTGCAGATTCGCTTGCCTTTCCATCGTGCTCTAGCGCATTCTCAAGAACAATTTTTGCTATATCGTTGTCGTCCATACCTATCTTTACAAAGTTTTTATTTATATGTTAAAAACCCGCCGAAATGCCCTATAAAACGGCTACAGACACGTTTTTAAATAGTAGAGGTGCTAAATGATAGTATACAAACGGTAATCCCGAAAGTGATAACGAATTGCCACTTTCGGAAGGACTGATAAAAATAAGAGGTGGTATTGAATGGCAGACTTCATTAGGAAAAGTTTAGTGAAGGCAGAAGTCAAGAAAGTTGGAAAAGGAATGAGATGTCCTGACGACTCTATCGAAGGTCTTGACAAGCAGGTCAAGATGCTCATCGAAAAGGCAGTCACAAGGGCAAAGGCTGACGGTAGGAAGACCGTTAGAGCTCACGACTTCTGAAAAAGGATAAGCATTGTTTTTTTATTTTTATTTTTTTGTTTTAAAACAATAATCTGCTTTTAGCAAGCTTTTATTTTATAACGTCTAATATACTTTAATGGTTAGTGCAGCGTTGGTGTCAGGCATAATAGTAATCGCTGTAGCGATAATAACACTTATACGGATCATCAAGCCCGTGCTAGAAGCCTTGATAATAGTAATAGTCGTCATAGCGGGTACAGCTCTGATATTTCACTCTGTTCCTGCAATAGGCATACCAAACTTCAATATACCTATAAGTGTCGGACCTAACATCGTAGGGGCGGATCCCGGCTACTCTGGCACAACAGACATAGTTATTTTCAATGCCTACACTTTTAGCCTCGGCGGGTTCAAAGCTACACTGAACGGGAAACCCGTAACGATACTGAATGACGTGTCGTCTATACCTGCGATAAAGTTTGGGGTGCTCGTACTCAATTCATCTGCTCACGGCACGATAAAAATAAGCGGCAGTACGCAGCTTTTCGGCTTTAATCTGGGTAGTCTTACGGCGTCATACAACTACACGAGCTGATCCTGTGAATCTCCACTTACAGCAGATGTTTCGTGCTTCTCAGCGTCTTCTTAAACGCATATAATTTTATTAACGTATTTTCATCGTTTTGTATCTCAACGCAGCTTTCTACAGTGGCATCTACCGCCTTTTTCAGAGCGTGTAGAGCTTCTTTTGATCCTGCATATCTGCGAAAAGCATCAGAATGACCTGGTGCGTTTTTCGGCGATATTTTCATATCCAAATGCCCTGTAGGCACTACTCTACTGACATTAGCTTCGTCTGTGGCTCCCATCCCGCGTGGTTTTCCGATATACAGCTTTCCTGCTTTGATCCCTCTTTTGGCCAGATTTTTAAACAGTATCTTGTCTATGTCTACTGCATTCACATACGTTCTGTAGAGGGGTGTGAGTTCCTTTATGCGCGTTTTAACCCTATACTCGTTCCCGGAGCGCTTAGTCGATTTTTTGATCATGCTATAAGCGGACCTGAAGGTAACATCATCCAAGCTCCTCAGGTCTACTTCCATCCTTGTCGTTTCCGGAACTATGTTCGACGCTTCTCCGCCCTCTTTTATGAACATACTTATTATTAGTCTTCCGCCTCTCTTTGAGCTTTCGATTTTTTGTATGCCCACATAAACAGCAACTAGTGCATCCAAAGCATTCTTCTCGAACTTTGTATTCTGCAGGTCAGAAGCCTTTCCTTTGAAGATAATATCAAAGGTTATATCATTGGGAGACTGACAGCCCACACCCCATTCAGAATCTGGATGGAAACCTATAGCAAAGTCGATATCATCGAAAGCGCCGGCATTTACAAGTCTATCCTTGCTGCCTGCATAATCTCCTATACCTTCTTCCGAAGGCGTTCCTATTACGACTATCCTGCCGCTGTATCCCGCCTCCTTAAGTTTTACAGCGGAGCCTACCGCCCATGCAGCTATAAGATTGTGCCCACACGAGTGTCCGTTTGGCAGAGCATCCTCTTCGCATAAGAAACAGACGGTTGGTTTTCCAGCACCGTAATCCGCCCTAAAAGAAGTTTTCATGCCTTTATACGGAAAGACCGTTTTGAATCCCTTCTCTTTGAGAAAGTTGTTCAGGAGAGTTGACGTCTTGAATTCTTTGCTTCCTAGCTCGGCAAAGTCAAAGACCTTATTAGCTACATCGCTTATTTCTCGGAAAGAAGTGTGGACATCTTTTTTCATAAGACGGTATATTCTGCATTTTAAATCCTAATATAACCTATTCATACCCTCCGCAATTTAAATCTATTTATTATAGGGTAATCCCATTATACTTGACAGGCTAGTCGGGGAATTAGTCCTTCCCTTAAACGCAAATGGACTTCAGGCGTGACGAAAGCGCGGTCGAGGAATAGTGATTTCATATACGCTAGCAAAGCTATCTGAGAACCACAGCCTTGCAGGATGCTTTCGTTCGAAAAACCGGCCAGGCCCGGAAGGGAGCAACCGTAATTGAATGGGTGCGTGCTTGTAAGTAAACTGTGGGGAGAAAATGTTGCTATCCTCTGTATGGATAGTTGTTTCGGAGCCGTGGCCTGTCATGGAAGATGTCGGGGTACTCAAGCGGTTACGAGGTACGCCTGCTACTATGTATAGTTGAAAGCGTATTGGCGAAAGCCTACGTGGGTTCGATCCCCACCCCCGACGTTCCTATCTTCATGGAAAATCATGAAGATTATTCCGTGATTTTAAGGCAAAAGTATTTAAAGCGCTACACACTACTTCCGAAAGTGAGGAATGAATTTAAATAAAAAATGGATTAATAAACTATGATGACGGCATTCAAATATAGAATCTATCCTACAGACGAACAGGGAAAGACGTCAGAAAAAAGACCTGGAGAAGCAAAATTTCTTTACAATAAGCTTCTGGAAGCATCGATAAAAAGCTACAAAGAAGATAGAAGTCTCTTAAGGTATGATCTGACCGAGCTATCTTCGGCACTCAGAAAAGAGAACGGCCTTGAGCGCCATTTTCG
>CAZYMW010000028.1:0-6969 GCA_964648605.1 Candidatus Woesearchaeota archaeon
CCTTTAATTCTATATTTAATCATAAATTCTTCTGTTTGTCTAAAAATAAATACGGAGAAAAGCATACTACACTATGCCAAGTTTAGGTTTTATCGAGGATAAGGACTCACAAACAGCTTTGGAATACCTTCTTACTTATGGATGGGCTATAACAATTGTGATACTTGTGGTTGCGCTCATATATTCCTTTGGCATACTTAACGCACCCGCAACGGCGCCGGTTATAAGCGGGTTTCCAGGTGTAGTTGTGACCGCTGCCCAGGCCAATACATCGGTTTTCAAGTTCAGCATAGAAAACGACTTAGGTATCCAAGCGAATCTCTCGGCACTCTCTGCATCATTTAATGGAAATACTTATACTTCGTGGCAGTGCACTGCGACAGTTCTTGATCCGGGAGAAAACAGTGTATGCACGATCAAAGGAGGATTCCCAACATATAGGATCCAAGCATATGTCGTTATAAACTATTCAGCATCTAGCATCTTGAACGGCACTTCGAGCGGAATAATTTCAATAACTCCGTAACTACGATTTATACCACTTCCTTTGCTACGCTCAGTGATAATGATGATAAAGTCAGCTCGGAATCCGACTGTGGGAAACGATTTACCCGCTTTTTCCGTGTTTGGAGATACATTGAATCTTGCAGGCAGCGCTCATCTTTTAATTAGTATTTTGTTCAGAACTCTTTCGAGCTCGTCTACTATATCGGAAGTCATGCTTTTAGCCAGGTCTACAGAGATTTCTTTTTTATAAGGCAATTTTGCCAGTGTGGGGATATCGAGAACCTGCTTTTCCATAGGCATGTCTATCCGTTCACCGCAGTGATCGCATCTTATGTAACTCATGTTCTCTATAAGCCCGACCACAGGGATCTTAAGAGCATCAGCTATGGCCATAGTCTTCTTTCCCACTGTCTGCGAAAGGTTTTGCGGGGTAGTAATGATAATTATTTTATCCACAGGTATGGACTGAAAAATCGTCAAAGGTCCGTCACTCGTTCCCGGGGGCAGATCAAGAAAAAGCACATCGGTGCCTCCCCAATCAGTATCCGAGTACATCTGCTTTAAGGCGTTTGAAACTAAAGGTCCTCTCCATATCAATGCCTGTGTATTTGTCAGCATGTCGATGGACATTATCTTTATCCCTGACATGTCCAAAGGTACGAATTTCTTATCGTTAGTCAATGAGGATCTGTAATTGGACCCCATTATCGTCTGTATCGATGGACCCGATATATCACAATCGAGTATAGCGGTTTTATATCCTAATTTATTCGCTTCAAGAGCTAGAAGGGCTACAACGCTGCTTTTGCCGACACCCCCCTTGGCGGAGTAAACTGCTATAATATTCTTTATGCTCTTTTTATCGTATTTTTCTATGGTTGATGGAAGCTTTTGTTTGTTTCCATATACGGTTTTCTTCACAGCTGCCAACTCCTCTTTGGTCATATACCCAAAATCTATTTTTATATGTGAGTATCCGGAGCTTTTCAGGGCCTCGTTTATATCTCTCTCTATCGTAGATGATAAAGGACAACCCGGAACTGTCAGCTTTATTTTTAGCTTTAGGTCGTTCCCACTTTTCTCTATAGAATCGACCATCTTTAATCTGGTTATAGACAGACCTATCTCGGGATCCTTCACTTTATCCAAAAGGGCATAGAGCTTTTCTAGCTCGTCTTTATCAAGACTCATTTTCTTTTTCCTTCTTCTTCCACGTCTTTTATCCCTTCTGCGACTATCTGGAAAGTCACTTCACCTTCTGGAAGACTAGGGGAATCCACTAGTTTTGCAACCCTTGTGCCTTTCTTCCCTTTTCTGAGATATATTCTATACGTTGCTACATGCCCTATTATGTGACCGCCGACTGCCACTGTAGGGTCTCCAAAGAGAACATCTGGTCTAGCCATGACTTGGTTGGTTATATAAATAGCTACATTGAATCTATCCGCTATCCTCTGCAAACTGTGGAGGATCACGTTCACTTTCTGCTGCCTGTCAGCGAGAGTGCCTCTGCCGATGTATTCTGCCCTGAAAAGGGCCATCATGCTGTCGACAACGACAAGTTTTATCTTTGGGTCCTTGTTTATTAGTTCGGGTGTTTTGTCTATGAGAAGCACCTGATGGTCGGAAGAATAAGCTCTCCCTATCTTTATGTTCTGCAGCGTCTCTTTCGGATCCAAACCTCTCGCTACAGCCAACTGTTCTATGCGTGAAGGCCTGAAAGTGCCTTCAGTATCTATCCATACGGCGTGACCTTCGAGCCCTCCCTTCTCTTTCGGTAATTGTACATTAACGGCTAGTTCGAACGCCAGTTGACTTTTGCCCGAACCGTACTCCCCATAGCATTCTGTAATAGACTGCGATTCGACTCCCCCTCCAAGAAGTATATCGAACGCTTGGCTCCCAGTCGAGATTCTTTGCACGCTTTTCCTTTTGTCTTCGAATTCGAGACCTGAAAGGAAGTTCATCTTGGCGGCTTCGCGCGCTTCCGCTATTATTTTTCTGGCAGTCGGTTCGCCTATCTCACAGACCTCCGCCACAACGAGAGGGTTGGCAGTTGCTAGAGCTATGATATCCAGATAGCCGGCGCCTTTAAGCTTAGAAATAACGGCAGAACCGACTCCTGGCAGGTCCTTTATATCGACATACTCATCCTGACCGACGGTTGTTTTTGACTCTTCTGCACTGCTTTCTTGGGTCTCTTTATCCGATTCTTCGCCTTCTTCAGGGTCTCTTTTTGCCATGATACCTCCACACTGTAGACACGTCTTCTTAGTTATTATTTAAGCTGGTCCAAGATTATAGTCGTGTCTGTTTTTCCTATTCCTTTTATAGTCCTTAACTGGGATACAACAAAAGCAGACAGTTCCTGCATTTTGCTATATTTGAACTTTACCATTAGGTCCCATTCACCGCTTACAAGCATTACTTCCTCGACGCCAGGCTTGTTCATAACCTCTTTCCCTAAAGTCACTGGAGAAGCACCTTCTGCGACGCTGATGAATATAAGAGCACCTAACATTTCCATAATGAGAATTGCAGTGCAACATATTTATAGCTTAAGTAAACAGCCGAAGCCTAAAAATAGCGTGTCCAAAACACGATATAAGCTTTAAAAACATAAGATTTCTTAATATCCCAATAGCTATGGACATCGTTGATATAGAAAGGGCAGTAGTAGAAGTAAAACAAGAGATAGAGAAAACTAAGAAGAAATTCAAGCAATCCATAGACTTGGTGATAGTTACGAAGCCAAGAAAATCAAAATCCGAAGAGCCGCTGAATTCTATCGCATTCCTGCCAAACACAGTCAAGGAGATCAAAACGTGCGCCTTCGTGGACAAGGATATGGTGACACAAGCAGCAGGAATCTTTTCAAAAGTCGTATCTAAAGACGAGTTTGCAAGATACGAAAAGAAATCCATAAGGAAGCTCATCAAGGACTACGACTATTTCTTCGCCGAAGCATCCATAATGGCCCCTATAGCTGCGAAATTCGGCAAGCAGCTTACGGCGATGGACAAGATGCCGAGTCCGAAAGCAGGTACCATAATATCCCCTGCGTCGAACCTTAAGGCAGCCGAAGAAAAGGTGCACTCGGCTGTAAAGATAAACACGAAGAAAAACAACGCAGTTTCCATAAAAGTCGGAGATGAAAAAGCAGAGGATTCTAAGATAGTAGCTAATGTGAATCTTGTGTATACCACTCTCAAAGCATCCCTTATCAACGGCGATGCGTCTATAAAACACATCTACCTTAAACCCACGATGGGCAAACCCATAAAGATATGAACAAATCTAAAGGATCAGGGAAGAAAGCTAAAGCGGCGGAGGAGTTGAGCAAGAAACTCGCCGGCTATAAGACTTTGGCTCTAATAGAAGTGTCGGGTTTACCTTCGAACAGCTTCGAGCAGATAAAGAAAGTACTTAGAGGAGAAGCAGATTTCATTTATACGAATAAGGTGATAATCTACAACGCGCTTAAGAATGTCAATTCTCCCCTCGCCGAAAAAGTGGAGAGTATAAAGCTGCCGGTTCTTCTCATTTCCAATCTAAGTCCTTTTGAAATAGTCAAAAAAGCCATCAGCAACAAGACATACGCCAAGATTAAAGTAGGGGAAAAAGCGAGCGAGGATATAGTCCTCCCGGCTGGACAGACTCCATTTCCTCCAGGGCCGATGCTTTCGCAGTTCTCATCTATAGGGGTAAAGACGAAGAACGAAGGCGGAAAGATATCCATTTTATCCGATACCGTAGTCGTGAAGAAAGGAGAGAGCGTTGATGCAAAAGTGGCGTCCATACTATCCAGCATGGACATAAGACCGAAAGAATTGGTTTTATCTATTCTTTACGCCTTCAACGATAAGCTAATATTCAGAAAAGAGATATTGTACAGAGGCCGTGAAGAATATATATCCGACGTTAAGAACGCCTTTTCGGAAGCCGTGCTACTATCCACAAGAACAGGCATCTTGAACGCATATTCGATAAAACCCATAATTAAAAAGATTTATATAGGAGCAAGATTTTTATCTCTAAATAGAAACATAGTGTCGAAATCGACGATAAAGGACATACTGGCCAGGGTATCGATCCAGGCCGGTGCTGTCGATAGAATTATAGGAGGAAAATGAATATGGAGTATGTATACGCAGCAATGCTATTGCACAGTTTAGGCAAGGAGATAAACGAAGAGACGATAAAAAGTGTCATATCCGCGGCCGGAGCACAGCCCGACGAAGCACAGATAAAGTCGGTAGTCTCGGCTCTCAAGGATGTCGATATAGACAAAATAATAAGCGAAGCTCAGGTTTCTGCTGTAGCAGCACCGGCTGCAGCTCCTCAACACGAACCTAAGAAAGAAGAAAAGAAAGAAGAAGTCAAAGCTGAAGAAGCAGCGGCTGGACTTAGCAGTCTTTTCGGTTGAATTTCGAAGGCGCATTTACAGAAAAGCATCGATAGACGCATAGCTGGAATATGACTATATTGGTTACGAACGACGACGGTTATAAAAGCTGGGGGTTAAATGTCTTGTACAAAGCAGCTGTAAAAGTGTTCGGAGACGACGTTGTAGTCGTCGCACCAGAAAAGCTTCAAAGCTCGGCCGGAATGAGTTTCACTTTCCACAAACCGCTGCGTGTGGAGAAAGTAGAATACGAAGGGATGCCAAGTCTTGTAGTCTCGGGTAAACCCGCAGACTGCACTTTTATGGCGTTGAACCATTTTTATCCCGGCAGGATAGATATGGTCTTATCCGGAGTGAACTATGGTATGAATGTAGGGCTTAGTCCCATATATTCTTCCGGTACTGTATCCGCAGCTCTGTACGCGGCCATCTCAAAAGTACCGAGCGTGGCTTTCTCGAAGCACTTGATAAATCCAAAATCGCCAGATGATATAAAAAATGAGATGGCAAACATATCACCAAAACTCATCGAGATACTCGAAAAGATCAAGAAAGCATCTTTTCCTGAAGGTGTTGAGCTTCTGAACATCAATTTCCCGAAATACGTAAGAAAGGATACCGCTATAAAAGTAGTAAAAGCCGATAGGAAAGTGTTCCAAGACATCGTTCAGGAGAGGGAAGATCCTCTAAACAGGCCGTACTACTGGTTATACGGCACGCTCAGGACGGATCTCGATTCGGATGCGGACGTCGCCAACCTCCTTTCCGGCAGCATAACCATAACCCCGATAGGACTTCACGTCTTCGATGCGAAAAGACTTTCCTTGACACGGGATATGTTCTTATGATCCCAAAAATCATGCTGCTTATACCTTCTATTATCGCAGCTGCGTTTGTAATCTATTTCGTCCTGTATCCTTCGGGTTTTATACATCTCCAATCTCCAGACATAAATTCGTCCTTCGTATCGGTAGGCATTCAAAGCTGTCAACAATGTTCTTACGGCGTGCCGTCGTTCGTGTATAAGCTTTTGAACGAGCAAGGGTATTCGAACTCGCGTGTTAATCTCGACTTCAGCAGCTCACAAGCACGCACAGTCATATCCAATTTACTTATAACATCGTTGCCGTCTGTTGTAATACCATCAACTTCATCTGCAGCGAATATTCTCGATGCATTGGTTTATCTCAATGTATTCAATCTTGGCAGCAACGATTTCGTGCTTAACACGCCTTTTCTCTCCGCACTCACAAAGAACTTAACCTACTACTCGATTATCCAAAATAGAACGATAACTTCATATGACATCTTCAATGCATCTGCAGTGTATGGTATACCCCCATCATCATCTTTTCTTAAGCTGCTGAATCCGAGCGAATTCCTTCTTTTGTCCAACTCATCGAATCTATCCATCGCGAATAAAACAGAAATACAATTCATCTACGATAATTCACCATTCAGCGCTGTTCAAAGCGTAGTATTGAAAAGAGCTTTAGATAGCTTTGGAAACTTCACTTCTGTGTATGCTATGAGATCTAGAATCGTGAATATATCTCCTATACAGTCTTTGGGTCCTGATACATTATACTCCTTTAATGCGATGCCTTTCCAGAGCCGTTATTTCGCTCTTAGGGCTTACAATATAAGCTCTGTAAGCGATCCATCTGCACAGGAAGATCTTTTTCAGTACGATCAGAACGCCGTATCGAGTCTGAACTCCGCCTTTGGCTCGTTTACCCCCTTCCTGGATATAGGTGGCAGATTTATAGAGGTTTCATCGATGATGAAACCATCGCTTTTTAACGGGATGAACATCACCCAAATACACGAGCTTCTAACTTCCAACGCGACTATTAACAGAATGTTCAACGACAGCGTTGCATTTATCGACGCTGCTCTGTGTTCTTTTTCAGGCGTGAACGCTAGCGTTTGCAATACGAATGCCGTCAAGCAGCAAGAGCTCAATATTCTACAGCAGGTCTGATGTGCAGTCGATGAATTTAAATAAAAAATGGATTAATAAACTATGGTGAAAGCATTTGGATATAAAATCGTAG
>CAZYMW010000029.1:0-6936 GCA_964648605.1 Candidatus Woesearchaeota archaeon
ACACAATTCGGTTAGAAGAAATCCTTTTGCATTAGAAGGTCGGAATCATGAACGCCGACGTGTTCCGTTTCTTATGAGAATTGAAGTGAGACAAACTATTATAAGATTATAGTTAAATTAGGTATTTATGCAGCTATGTTGATTTCTTCTCTTACATTCTATGAGCCCCCATATTATTTATTAAACTTCTTTTCTTTGGCTGAAACGGCTATTCGCCGTCAAAGCGGCAATCAGACTTTCATTCTGGCAGAGGAGAGCGTTACGCAACGGATAAGTAGACAAAACTTCTATTGACTTTTGATGGATTCATTATTTTATCTAAGATCTGGTTATCGGTTTTGACTTAATCAATATCGCTTTGATATGCATCATGTTCGAAACTGTATTCTGCATGTCTGTTTTAATCTTAAAGCCTTCGCTCTGGATGCATGTGAGGTTGTGCTCGTACGCACACGTATGCATCTGTGCAATAGTATTGTTCATGAAGGATAGATTTGTGTATATAGCTGGACGGTAAACGCCGTAAATAGGGAACTGTGTCCAGCTGGCAAGGGTTCCATTGAGTTGTAATATCTCTGCGTTTGTAGCGTTCATCAATCCTGCTGAATCCTGTGCAACAGTATACTTGTTAGAAGCGACGGAATCGCTTACAAAAGCTCCACGGACATTGGAATAATAAAGTCCCCCGTTCATCTGTGACTGTGCCTGCTGCATATACTTCATTGCTGCAGTTATGTTACCCGCATTCAAAGAGGTGTTCGCATCGAGTATAAACGAAAAAGCGGGCTTCATCGCGCTGTAGGCTCCTGATATGTTTATATCACTCTGTATTGACATGCCATAAAGAGTGCTGTTGTAATAATCGAATCTCTGAATTATTTCGTTTATCATTTCCCTGATCATCGAAGAATTGATAACGACATCAAACTGCTTCGCGTAGTATTTACCGTCGCTATATATCCTGTTTCTGAAGTGCCCCATAACGTTCTTCATGAATCCCTCACCGATGCCGCTATAGCTAGTGGAATTTATACCCGCAGAACTGAGATTTTTCTCTATAAGAGCTGCTATACTTGGAATTCCTACGACCGTAACATCGGTTATATTATCCGTTTTTATCTCGTTTATTATCGGCGGCATCTGTTTAGAGACGTTGGATACTAGAACTATCGATGAATTTGACATAGGCAACGAACCCAGAACTAAAGATGCGTTCCAAGCTGCTTGATTGACTCCGACTATCAGCATTCTCTCCGGTTTAATATTCTTGAAAGAATATGTGGCATTCTCCATATAAGTCTGATTACCAAGTATGTTTCTGAGGTGGATATCCGATAAGTTTGCAAAAACAGACTGTGAAAGATTAGTAGGTCCCACGAAAGTCACATTTGTTATGTTGTATTTCTGGAGGTAACTAAGCATGCTCAAAGGAACGTTGTCAAAATAAGTAGGGAACATGATGCATCTGTTCTTTGCAGCAAGTAGCGAAGCAGTGAACTGGTAAGGATAACCGAAGGAGGGAGTTTCGTTATAATAAGCGAAAACCGCACAATCCACCACTGGTTTTGGCATGAAATACTCCACCGTTTGAATCGCAGTGTCAGGGGCAGTCATTCCCCATATCCTAATGACATTTATGCCGCCTGCTTCCAACATGCTTATGGTGGAATTCGATATTACGACAGGTCCTCCGAGGACTATTGCCGTTTTTACGCCCTCTGCTGTTAGATTATCGACGAGAGACTGAGATATCTGTGTCCCGTTTATCGATATTATAGGTATGCCTTTCATATTCGCTAAAGGATACGCAGAGAACGAATCTATGCTGTTTATACCCGTTGTTATTATTACCGTGCTGTTGATCGAAGGCGTTAAGTTATAGTTTGATTGTGCGTGGGATACGCTAAGACCTACAAACAGGAACACGAAGGATACAAAAAGCAGCATGATATTTTTATTCATATGGAATAAGTGCAATCTCTTATTTATAAATCTTCGCTTATAAGATTCTCTAGCCGTGTTCTGGACAATCAGTCCAGGAATTTCTTCTCTTTTATCTTTTCGGGCAGGTATTTCTCGGTCATGAATGATAATCCTTTCGCGGTAAAGGCGTTAAGCTCTACTTTGGCGCCCAGCTTCTCCATCTTATCCAGCTCCTCCATCCAAGCCTTATTGTTCTTGAACCATTCGTACCCTTTTATCTGCTTAAGCCTTGACATATCGACATCCTTGAATTTTATGAGATGCCTTTTAAGATCGTATTTGCTTATATCATCCGCAAGCAACCCCATAAACCTGGCTTGTGGAAGAGCCAATTTTTCTGAAGCGTGTGCAAGGCTTATCGAACCGAATTTTATCGCAGAATAGATGTAGAAACCCCAAGGATCGAAGTCGGTTAAGACGTATACAGGCAGAGACTGTTCGCTGTGCAATCTTTGGAGGAGCCTTCTTATCCCTCTCGTGGCTTGCCCTTGGCTCGCGATTATTATGCAGTTAAGCTTTTTCCAGGCTCTATCCTCGTTAAGCCTGTCCCATATGGCTGCTTTCTCCATGTAAAGAACGAATTTGGCGTTTACTTTCTTGAATACTATATCCTCCGTTGCACTCGGGATTGCCCAGCCTCCGCTTCCCATCTTCGACCAGTCTATCGTGTCTCCGCGATCCTCTATGATGACTTCTCCTGCGACTGCTCCGTTTTTGTTGGCTGTTATATGCAACTGCTCTCTTGTCAGATCGGTTATCAGTTCGAGGTCTTCCACGGCTTTGTCGGTTTCTGTCTGATCGTCAACAACGTCTATCTTTGTGCCTGGTATCGTTCTACGCATCTGGTAGAAAACATCCCTAAGGCTCGTGTGCTTGTCGCTCTCTATGAGATCCTTGCTCAGGGATGCGACAGCGACCGTCTGTACGAACTTTCTGACGTGTCCGACGTTCAGGAAATACCTTCTGGATACCCCGCTTCCGAGTGTCAGGATGCCTTTCTCCTTGCTGTATTTTACGTTGGACAAGCCTCTTATGGGGACTACGATGTAAGGGTTTTCGCCTTTCTCTATCTGGCTATACACATTTAAGCCTAGGTCTTCGAGGGCCTTTGTCTTTTTCTCCCTGCTTTCTTCAGCCATATCATTCATCTTCCGGATGCTCCTCTGTATCGCTGGTTATCTTCTTTGCCACCACATCCGTGGTGCTGAGAGTCTCTTCTACGTGTTCTTCCACTTCGTCTTTTTTCTTTTCCAGCATTTGATTTATCTTCGACTGTACTTTTTTCTCGTCCATACCTATGAGCTTCGATAGGGAGAAGGCGAGTTCCGCCCCGTATTTATCAAAAAGGCTTATCCTTTCGGCGAACAAACTACTTCTGTGCTTTTTGTTGAGGAACGACGACATGTCCCTGACTACCTCTTGAAGCGCCAGTTTTATCTCTTTTATTATTATAGGATAGCTTGCTATGGCAGTCTTCCCCTCGCTGGTATAAGGCACCCAGACTGAAGCTATATGCACAACAAACACAAAAGGCCCTATAGGGATTTTGTTCTCCACTTTTATACCGTATCTTGAGTAATCTACACCCATAAAGCTGTGGGTTATAGCACACGATGACGAATCAAAAAGAAGAGGTATCTTGTTGGCGTATCTCAGCAGGATCGCTCTTTCGTTTGTTATACCGCCACCGTAAGCCACCGCTGCTTCTATCTGGAAAGGCATGCCCCTGTAGACTTCTGGTTTTCTGCTTATGGCTCTCACGTATTCCGCCTTGAATTCAGATCTGAGCTTTTTCTCGAGCTCCTCGACCCCTATCGGAGAGAGTCCATCCGTCTGCGGCCTCATAAGATCCATGGATTGGAGTGCTTTCAGGATAGATTGAGCCTGTATCCTTGTGATATCAGCTGATTTTGTCTTTGAGTCTATACCAACGCTTTTGATGGTAGCCTCTGCTATGGCTCTGCTCACTCTTGAAAGCTCTTTTTCCATCATGGATACTATCGTCCTTTCTGTGGAATTCTTCAGCATCCTGAGGAATATGCCTATCTCTAACCCTTGAGGATGTGGCTTGATTGCGATGGACTCCTTCGGGAGGTGGTCGCTAACCCTCTTGTAGACCGTCTTTTCACCGTTGGGATTGATGTAAATTATCGTAGCAGCCGGATTGACAAGGGATGTTCTCCTTATATATTCATCTACCCCTTTACTGCCGGATACATAGATACCTTCTATTTCCAGCTCGACTTGGCTCCCGTGTTCGTATGGGAAGTCCTCCTCGCCTTTCTCGATGACTTCGGGTTCGTTCTTCATTATATTTATCTGTACTTTCATCATGGTGGCTTTTTTCTGGCTGCCTATCTTTGACACTATCGTAGCGGGTTTACCGGTCGTCAGTTGAGCGTATAGAACGGCCGAATGTATGCCCATCCCTTGCTGGCCCCTGCTTTGCTTCATAGACTGGAACTTGCTCCCATAAAGCATCCTGCCGAATATATCAGGAATCTTTGAAGGAATGATGCCCGGGCCGTTGTCCGATACCCTTATCTTGAATGTGGGAGCTGTCTTCTTCGAGCGCAGTTCCTGCCCGTTCAAAGAAGCAGAAAGCCTGTCCTTATCCTCTAAAATCGTTATCTCGTTGTCGCCTATCTTGAAGCTTACTTTCCCGCCTTTTATCTGTTTTGTCTCGCTGCTTCCTTTGTATAGGAGTGTATACTGGTTTTTTTGGACGAAGAGCTGCGCGACTATAGTCTTTTCGTCTAGAAGCTGGTAATTGTCACTCATAGGTCTTATCTCAACGGTTATTTCCGGCAATGAGACCGGGTTCTTCTGCTGCTCCTGTATATGCCCTAGCTCCTCGCATGCATCCAAGGAATTATCCACAGCTTCTTTTACGCACGTCAGCAGAGCCTTCTGCTTGTTGTCAAAGCCCAGAAGATGCCTGTTCTTTTCAAAGAACTCAGTGACGCTGATTGCACGCTGGTTTTTAGCCAATTCTTCCGCTACTTCCATATCCCCATATTTTCGAGTTTCCTACGGTCTATCATAGAAAACACACTATTATGTTTTGCACCACTTAAAAGCATTTCTATGGCTTCTACAGCGATGTTAAGGTTCTGGTAAGGACCTATGATGCTGACCGTCTTCCCGAATATCTTTATGTAGCACCCTGTCGCCATGCTCAGCTTTTTCTTTATCTGGCCTCTCGTCCCTATAACTCTCCCTTTGAGCTCTAACTGTCTTTTCTTTGAACCCGAGTAATCTCCAACGTTTATTATCGCAAGATCGTATGCATCGTCTAAGAGGAGGGCGGACGTTTTCGAATCGAATCCTCTGTTGAAAGCCAGGACGGCATTCTTGGCGAGAAGCATGCCGAACCCGCTGTCGGATGATATTATTACGGTGTTGCTTTCGAGTTTAAGTTCTACGCCTATAGCTGAGATAGCTTTTATAAATTTCTTCTGGGTGGGCAACTTCATCGCCCTAGTAGTCGTTATATTTATCTGTTCTTCCATCTTATTCGCTAGCTCTGGAAAGACGCTTAACTCCTTCGATTTTCGTGCCTGTCGATGGAGTCGTCTTCAATCATCGAAATACACGAACTCCATCCTCGTACGCATCTGTTTCCTTTGCAGGATAAATTCTGTATCCGAAGTCCTCATAGTTTATCGATGCTGCTGCCGATTTAAATCCATTGCCGCCGCTCAGTGTTTTCACCATATAATCGGATTCGAGTCTGTATCCCAGTTTCCTGTAGTATTCCCGCACCCCTACTCCTGATATCACCATTACTTTGTTCAGCGAATACTCATCCTTTGATATCCTCTCCGCTTCTGCAAGAAGGGCTTTTCCTACGCCGTTGTGTTGGAGACCTTTATTCGAACGATCCGAAAGCGTCTTCTGCTCGCCGTAGACGTGAAGCTCCCTTATCAACGCCTTTTCGCGGCTGTCGGGTAATCTCAGGCGCAGGAAACCTATTATAGCATCGTTGGCTTTGTCATCTATGCTGATGAATATCTCATCGCCCCCGGATGCACGGTAATTCTCCCTTTCCATTCTTATTATCGGTTGTTTTGTCAGTGTTACATGTCCTATTTCTCTGCTCCGTATATCGTTGGGTTTACGGTGCATCTCGGCTATTCTTGCTGATACTATCTGTCTCAAGTTAGGTGTTTTTATCCCTTCTTCTACCAGGTTCGATGGTATATCCCTTTCGATTCTCATTATCCTAAGCCAACGTGGCGCATTTATCTCGGCTTCGGCTATCGTGTTTATCACGCTGTCTATCGGGTATGCAGAGTAGGATCCAGACTTCCACATATTGTATAATGCAGTAGCTTTTATCACGAGTGTAGGATATATCTTTATAGCATCCGGTCTCAGTTCTTCGTCTTCCCAAAGCGCGTGTATGCTCTTTCTATCCATATCGATGTCTGAGAACGGAAGATTGAGCATAACGTGGTGGTCGACCTTAAAGGCCCTGTTCTTGAGTCTCTTAGTAGCATCCTTCACATCCTCTATCGTGTGCCCTCTGTTGTTCTTTTCGAGCACGCTGTTATAAATACTCTGGACTCCCATCTCGACCCTAGTTACACCGTAATCCACCATGTAGTTTATATCGGTATCGGAGCATCTCTCTGGTTTTGTCTCGACTGCCAGAGCTACGCATCTTGTCGTGCTAATCTCGTTCTTTTCTTTTTCTTCGATAAGCGATTTTCCACAACTCTTCTTATTATACGGAAAATCATTGAGGGCTCTGTATATTTCAGTCACAAAGTTTTTGCGGTAAGGTTCTGGTAAGGTCGTAAACGTTCCACCCATGATTATAACTTCTATCTTCTGAGGGGTGTATCCCAGAAAAAGATAGTGTTTAAGACGTGCTTGTACCTGTAGATAAGCATCGTAATCGTTCAATCTTGCCCTTCTTGCCGCAGGTTCGAAGCCTGTATAGCTCTG
>CAZYMW010000030.1:0-6903 GCA_964648605.1 Candidatus Woesearchaeota archaeon
CTTTTACAGCAAATAAATTGAGCCTTTTTGACAGCGACCTCAAGACTTACACTAAGCTGTATTGATGCCAAACATTGCGACTGGGGAGAAAACCAGGAAAGAACCAAATGCCGACTCCTTGGATGCTGATCAAGACCTTGTATCGTCTCTTGTCATGAAAAAAATGCCCACACCTATAGCGCCAAGGGTCATTATAAGAGACAATACGGAAGGTGCAGTGAATATCGATATTATATACTGCGATGAAATATCGGAGAAGGATATTCTGCTTACGACAGCCTGACCTCCTGTTGATGATGAGGTATGGATCACCTGTGTCGAAGGAGTAGGTGTCTGACCGACAATACTAGAAGATGCAACGCCGTAAGCCATCAGCCCGAATATAAACACCATAAATATCAAGAGTATCGGCACTATAGAACTTTTCTTCATGTAGCCAAAGATGCTTTCTTGCGGCACCATCGCTGTGCTGAGTAGAAGTATCAGTGCGAATATAACGACTACCAAAGATAATATGTAAGGAAGGAATACGATCATGAATTGAACAAACAACTGCGACATCACTGTAAGCAGTCCTACAGCCACTGCTATCAATGCGGGTATGTCTGACTTATAGAAAAACCTTGATTTTGCAAGGATGCCGTAGACAACAGAAAAAACCAGTACAAACACTATAAGGTCAGAAACCGCAGTTTGTGGCAAAAATATCATAAATCATCTCTCCTACGGAGACTTAGGACGCTGACTTTTTCCTCCTACGCCAAAGATAGCTATAGGTATCACTACAAGGAAGAAAACGAGAACTATCACTATACCTATGTTAGACGGATTGCTGAAAAACGTCGATAAGACGCCTGTTATGGCACTTCCTGTGCCTTTGACTCCTACCAACGAGGATGGCACGAATACGTAGGAGAACAACCCGCTGAAAAGAAGTATTATTATCGCTACTATGAAAAGCACTGAAGTCGCTTTGCCTTTTATCTCGTATCCAGCCATAGCAGACACTATCAATATAGATACAAGCACTATTGCTGTGATCGCAAGTGTCGATGACATGTACAACAGTATCGGACTTACCCATGCTGCAGTGACTGCGAAATACGCTATTATTAGGGCCGTTATCGCTCTGGCACCGTTATTCTGCTTTTCGCTGAAGAAGTGAACCCTCTTCAACACCGTATTAAGTATCGCTAATATAAGAAGAAAAGCCAGCCAGAACTCTATAGGATTACTCACGTTGGCGGGGGTTATCACCCGCAAAGCATTGCCTATAGATGTGTACACAGTCGTATTAGTAACAGCTGCTATTACCATATTTATTTAAAGATACTGCTAGTATTTAAACCTTTTTATTCTTATTTTCACTAAAAAGTAGAGTATAGTATTAGTGTTTCGTGGGTCCTCCCCAAAGTAGAAAACCAACAACTGCGAGGAATATAAGAACTACGACATAAGGTCCATATGCAGAAAGGGCATTGACGACTCCCTGCCGCGTTATCCCTGCAAAGGCAAGATTTTGATTTATAAGAACCCAAAGTATCAGTATTATGCTTAACGCGACGGAAAGAAGCATTATTATCTTCTTAGTGCGGGCGGGCAGGTTTGTTGATTCACCGTAAACCATAGACACCAGCACCAGGATCATGAACATGATCACTGCGATTATACCTACTATGGGAAGTATCAGATACGTCAGCTTAAGAGTATAGCTCGTAGTTGCGAAGACCATACCCAAAACAAAGGCTATTATCGATTCCACGTCTTTTTTACCCTCGAATATCTTGCTTCTTTCCAATACAGCGTATACTATCGCAAAGACGAGGAGGAAAGGGAACAGGAAGGATACTATACTGTTGTAAAGCAGAGAAGAAGCCGATGAATGAGCAGTAAGAGCTGTAGTGTTCGCAACGTTTGCATTGGCAAATATCATCGATGCTATCCCCATATCATAATAATTATCATACCTTGTATATAAATCTTGAATGGAATCAATAATTGTGGAACGCGCACATAAATCCAAGGCATTCCTGCTTATAGGGGCAATAGGACTCTCTGTCGGATGCGTGCTTTTTGGTATAACGTTCTATCAGTTCTACGGCTTTGCTGCTGTTGTGCACGTTCTGAGCACGGCCGGGGGTTTGAACGGTGCTGTCTTGAAGGGAGGATATATCCATTACAGCGTTCTGATGCTTCTCTCTATAGTGATGGTTGTTTTGGGCTTTCTACTCGTTTATAGGAACTTCGAGGGGAGAACGAAAAAGAAAGCGCACGTTCGATAAAGTTCTCCGCCTCCTCTTTGGTATACCCAGAAAAAAGAAAATCTCCTTCGTGTGATACGAGGACGGTTTTGTCGCCGACGCCGACGCGGAGCAGCCCGCCTATTCGTTTTGTGCCAATAACCCCGATAGCCGCGCTGAGCGAGTCAAGGTCTACGCTTTTCTGAGCAGAAAACTTTATACCATCGCCGCAGATCTGCACAAAACCCGCATCGAGACTGTGTGTGTAGGAATGAGCGGAGCACGTCTCACAGTTCTTGTCTTTTTTTATGATGATACTCGACACAGCGTCTGTACGCAGATCGACGCTGCTGAATGCGCAGGCTTTCTTTGACAATAGAAAGTCTTTAATCTTCAGGCTTACGAATCCTCCCAATTTGTCCGCGTATATAGCGCTGACGTTCGAGCAGTCGTGCTCCCCGTTCAGAGTCGTGTTCCTTCGTATGCAGTTGAAACAGGCGTTTTTTCCATCGATTATGTAGACGAAGCCTCTCTCCCCGCGTATAGATGCAACGAGAAGAGGAATCTTCATTCTGATGCACGCATCGTTTATTACGAGTCTTGTCGCTATATTGTCGGTAAGATCTACGACGATATCTGCTCGTGCAGCAACTTGGTCTATACGCACCTCACCGACATAGAATGGTCTGCTTTTTATGTTGATCGATCCCTCTTTCTTGAAATGAGCTGCTATTGCATCAGCTTTATTCACAGAACGAGCTGCGTCTTCGCTGGTATATAGAGACTGGTTAAGAAGATTTTTCTCTGTTACAATATCCCCATCTACTACAGTAATAAAAAAGGAACCCTCCTTTGCTAATCTGTTTATGACAGCGCAGCCTAATGCACCGGCACCTATTACCACGATGTTAAACATGTGTTTAAGTATACATTATTGTTTATAACTTAGTTAAAAACTTATTTATACTTAAGGAGATATCAGAATTCGGTAGGAAATTATGTATGAAATAGTGACTTTGCGCGACAAAGTGAGGGTTGAGCCAAAGAACCTCGGCACCGATTATAAGAATGCCATAGAGGTCATAATAAGAAAGGACTATACCGGACGAGTGATAGAGGATAGGATGTTGCTCGTAGGGCTCGCATCCGTAGATAGCATAGAAGAAGGTCTTATAATACCGAACGATGCATCCGTATATTACGATACGATATTCAAGATGCTCGCCTATATACCATTGCTGCACGAAACAGTGAGAGGGCAGATTTCAAACATAAGCGAAATAGGCGCGCTGATAAGCGTAGGTCCTGTAGAGGGCTTAGCTCATATATCCCAGGCCATGGACGATTTTGTCGATTTCACGCACAACGCCCTGATAGGAAGAAAGAGTAAGCTGTCCTTTAAAATAGGTGATAACGTCATAGCCAGCGTCATAGCGATAAGCACAAAAGGTCTGCTCAAAGTGGGCTTGACGATGAGATCGCCCGGTCTAGGGAAGTTGGGACCGAAGAAAAAGGAGGAAAGGGCGAAGAAAAAGCAATGATATGGTAGTAAAGGCTTGCAAAGTATGCAGTTATCTTACAGAAGAGAAAAAATGTCCAGCCTGTGGAAGCGACGAATTGTCCGTCAGATGGAAAGGAGAAGTCATGATAGCGAACCCGGAAAAATCCGAGATCGCTAAAAAACTCGGCATAACAAAGTCGGGAAGATATGCACTCTCTGTCGATTAAGCATGGAACTAAAAATAACATCGCAGAACGACGATAAGTTTTTTGACAGGACAATGGTCGGCTTCTCTGTCTACAGCGAACCGAAGGAGACGATAAAACTAAACGACGTGAAAAACAAACTTGCTGAAGGCTTCAAAGAGGGTTTTATTATAATATACACCATGAAAAACGTCTACGGTAAAAGAGAGGCCAAAGGCACTGCACACATTTACAAAAACGAGGAGGCGGCAAAAAAGCTGCTTCAAAAATATATCCTAAAGAAAAATGGAGTAGAGTATGCCGAAGAACAAAAGAAAAAATAGGCCTCCCAGCAAGACCTGGAAACTCTACAAAATTGAGGGCTCAACAATACGTTCGACACACGAGACGTGCCCTAAATGCGGACAGGGTGTATTCCTAGCAAAGCACGACAATAGATCGAGCTGTGGAAGATGCGGGTATACCGTTTTCCTGCACAAAAAATAAACATCGTAAATTATCCGTTTGCTCAGCAGCCTCCTTTTTATCAAACTTGACTGAGTCTTCGATTCCCCTTATAAAGAAGGCACGAAGTCTTGATATAACGATTTGCTTCATTTTTTGATGGCATCGTCAAAGCCGTATATCAATATATCCTTTACGTTTATTGCTTTTACCTTGCCGATATCCGATCTTTTACCGTTGTATAATAATATCCCATATCTGGACTTGAACTTTGATATGAAATAATCCAAACCTCTTGTATAATCTTTCTTTAAAGCGTCTGATGACTTTATTTCTACCGGGATCAGTTCTTTCTTGCCGACTAAAGCGTCTATCTCTTTTGAGCCGTCTCTCCAGTACCGTTCGACATTAAGCCTTGATATTATCAGAGCCTCGAGGACTTTTCCTTTTTCGATCGACGGGTTTTCGGCTAAAGCCAACGATATATCGTAAGGGTACACTTTCTTGAGTTTCCTTGATTCCGAAAACATCGATGGACGATAATTTCTTACGATCCTGATCAATTTTGAAAACTCCAACATATATATGTGTCTTTCTATTTCCTGCTTCCTTTTTGCCAGCGTCCTCGAAAGAGAATCGATGTTAAGTAACATGCCAGGTTCGCGGAAAAATATTTCTACCAAAGCGTTCAGGATGGTTATATCAACTCTATCGAACCCCTTCGGAAGATCGTTACTTATTATTTTGTAAACTACGCTCTCTTCCATATATTCGTATATTATCTTTTGGTCATCGATTTTCGCAAGCGCGGGGAAGGGCTTCCTGAGATAAGACTCCAATTCTAATCCGAGCTCATACTCATACAATTTAGCATCGCTTATAGCTTGGCCGTGTCTTAACGAATAATACTCTATAAGCGACAAAACAGGGACATCCACCAAAAAATATCGACCGACGAGCTGGCTCATCGCTTTCCTTTCCGATTGAAGTGAGGCAGAACCTGAAATTACAAACCTGATATTAGGAAATGCATCGTACAACAATTTTATCTGTGATGCCCAATTATCCAAGATTTGGATTTCATCAACGAATAAATATATTTTTTCTTCTTTCCAATTGATTCCAGTAATCTTTTGATACGCATCGAGTATGGACACTATGTCTACAGCACCATAATCAAATGAGAAATAAATAACACTAAGTGGAGGCGTCTTCTTTACCAACTCATCGATGATTTGGTATATTATTGTACTTTTGCCAACCCTGCGTAAACCAGTAAGCACAATTATTTCTTTATAATTTTGTAGAAGCTTGTATGCCTCTCCAAAAGCAAGTCGTTTATATTCCTTAGCCAATTCCGCCTTTACTCTGCCAGATTTCCACCAACCGTTAAGAAGATTAAGTGCTTCTTCTATTTCCATATTAGAATATTATGGGAACGAATATTTACACTTTTCGTTCCTTTTGGGAACGAACATAGGATAGCGATTCGAACGATTTTAGACGAGTTCGAACGCGTCTAGATCATTCGGAAGGATAGTGTCGCTGAAAACAGCCTTAGCCTCCCTTTCGATCTCTGATTCGGGGTATGGAGTGTTTCCCACGTGCGTTATGAACAGTTTTTTCGCACCGACCTCCTTTGCGACCTCTGCTGCCTGTCGGCCGGTGCTGTGCCCCGTCAGATTGGCTAGATCTCTATTTTTCTCTGTGAAAGTGGCTTCGTGTATTAAGTAATCAAGTTTCAAGCTCGCAATCCCTGACGGCTCGCGGGTGTCGCCAGTATAGAACAGTCTAAATGCTACGTTGTCTATTAGATAGCCGAAATCTTCCGTCTTGTTATGGTCGAGTAACATTGTTCTTACTTTCTTTCCACCGAACTCAAACTCGCGGCCATCACCAACAGCTAAGTATTCGATGTCCAAGCGCTCGAAGAGCCAAGCGTAGATCTTGCCACGTTCTTCAATCAGTTTGATTATATCGCTCAAGCCAGGCGGAGAGACTATCAGAATCTTTCGCTTCTCTTCTGTCCCGCTACTTCGTGCGTACATATCCTGTTTTATAGCAAGATGCACGAGCAGATCAAACAATCCACCGTAATGGTCAGTATGGAGATGGCTTATCATCACGGCCTTTATGCTGTCTATGAGCTTCAGGTCCTCGAGCCGCCCGATCACGCCTCCGGCGCAATCAAGCAACAGTCCATCGAAATAGATCGAAGATAGCAGTCTACGTCCGCCAACGAACCCAGCTGCTCCTGTTCCCAAGAATATCAGCTTAGCCATGATAGGCCATCACAACGCGCACTTTAATACCTTAGTTCCTAAGCAGGTCCATGGAACTGGGCACGAAGAAGTACCTTGAAGCCAACGACTCAGTCGAAGGTTGTGTGATGACATCCTCTTAACTGACTTTCGATGATGGACACAGCCCTTCACCTAGCTATGCTTCCTTCGATACTGGTGGAGAAGTTCCACGCGGCGCCCATATTTAGACTTGAGAAGAAATCAAGCAT
>CAZYMW010000031.1:0-6851 GCA_964648605.1 Candidatus Woesearchaeota archaeon
ATAAGAAACAAGATTTAAATATTTACGTTTCTTATAAGAAACATGAAAAAGGAGAATTAATCCAAATCTAGCAAATTAATTAAATTCTGATAAGAGAAAAACAGACAAAGATAGATGGATTAGCTTTGAGAAGAAATCAAGCATATCCGGCACAGGAGTATAAACAGACGAAAAGATTAAATACAATCATATTATTACAATATAAAGCATGGTAAGAGAAGTGGATTACAAGACAGTTCCTATAGACAACGGATTTCTGTCGAAAACAGACGAATATCCGATCACAGGCGAACACAACGGACACAAGGTAAGAGCCGAAGGAAAGGAAAGAATGGACGCCGACAATAAACCCTACCCCACGAAATGGGGTATACATGGAACATCCGTAGGGGTGGACTGGGAGACGTGCATTGCCGACGGTATCTGCATGGATGTGTGTCCGGTCGATGTCTTCGAGTGGTATTTGAATCCAGGTAAAAAAGGAACAGGAAACGATAAGATAATAGCCAAAGACTCCGAGGAATGGGACAAGTATAGAACGGATAAATGCGATCCTATAAGGGAGGTAGACTGTATATTCTGCATGGCTTGTCAACAATCCTGCCCAACGCAGGCAATACTCATAACATCTCCTTGATTGTCGAGCAGAAAAAAACAGCGTGCGAGAGCTCGGTGTCTCGCACACGTATCAGATTATTCTTCTCCACCCTAATGAGGAGATGCATCCAAATACAATATCTTATAGAAACAAACCCCAATAAATACTTTCTGAATTTGAAGATGTGGCAAACGATTCCATCAGTAATTTCTAGAGCGGAGCTTAATGCTGTTCTTTCCGAACTTCCCGCTTCAACGACGACACTTTCTTCGGTTTTCTCCGAAATATAGGCATCATCTCCGCAGGTGTTGATTTCCTTCCTGCCAAAGGTATTTTCTTTCAATACGGTAACCATTTTTTGAGGATGTTCCTAGCTGCATTGACATCTCCGTTTAATTCAAGACTACGGTTCTCGCATTTGAATGTTCTATATGTTAGGGTCTGATCTTCATTCATCCGATCAAAAAACAAAAAAGAGGATACTTTCCGCAACCGAATTATATCATATGTTCCTATAGGGGTAAGCTTTACATATAATCTTTGCCCATATAATACTATGGAATTGGAACGCTACATCGTGGATAAAAAACAAACCATCAACGATCTAGATGTAAAGCCACGCGGATTAAAATTGGACCCAAACGCAAGTTTTATCACTTCTATCATAGATTAAATCGTTAAAAATAGGGAATGCACTCGATTTCAGTGGGCTTGCAGAGGTAGCGAAGCCCGGTCAAACGTGCTAGCTTCAGGGGCTAGTGGCTTAGGCCTTCGGGGGTTCAAATCCCCCCTTCTGCACCTCCTTTGCATTTTCTAATAAAACATGGATCGAGATCTCATTTGGAAACTAAAGATCGAGAAGCACGGAACGTTTATCCGAGCTGTATCTTCTCTTTTCCCAATAATAATCCGAAACCTGTAGTGGCTGTGGAAGCGGCGAGTATAAACATGCCTATCGGCAGAGAGTATACAAAAACTTTTAAGACAAAAGCAAGCGACGCGTCTATGACTACGACAGCTGCTATGAGCAGTATCGCAGCCGTGAAGAACCCGGTCCGTGAGAATATTCTGTAGATGCTTGTGAACTCCATCAACGAGTATGCGCTCCATACTGCGCTCATTATGACAAGAGTCCCCACACCGGCGTATTGCGCTAAGTTGAGCAGGATAAGCTGAGACGATACATAAACAGCGAAGAGAACGAATACAGCACTTCCCGCCGGTATCAATGCAAGCGCAGTGAACAGATAAAGAGGGACTTTATTTCCCGACCCTCTATAAAAAGACAGCCAGACTCTGCTTCTCAGTATGAGGCTCCCAAAAAAGACAGGTATCACCGCTGTCATCCAGAACAATGAGATCTCCGTCGATTTGATTATCTCCAAGAGCATGATGCCTATCAAAACAGTGACTATGCTCGATAAAAAGAACCCAGAACTTCTAACTAGTTTTATCGATTCCATCGTCCGCACCTAAATTTTTATCCGTTCGGGTATAGTCAGCTGGGCGTTTTTCGACGAGCTTCAGTATATCATCCTGGAACTTATACGGTTCCTTTATGCCTGCGATCGTAATGGACGGTTTTGAGTCCATCTGCATTGCTATGACCACTTTGCCGAGTCCGAGCAATCTTTCAACGATGCCCACATTTACATTGACGTCCTCGATTTTGGAAGGAAGAAGCACACTCGATCTCCTGTCGATAATCCCGCTCTTTATTATAATACGAGACGTTGTGACCGTATACTCCTTGAAAAACACGCTCATCTGTGCGTAAAGGACGTAAAGAAAGCCTATCACAGCTAGAATGGTAGGCAGGATAGGTATAGCACCCCATGAGGATATGGAGATGTTTAATCCCGTCTTTGAAAGAATGTCAGACAGCGATAAAAACCCCTTAAACACAAAAGACAGGATCAGAAAGCTTACTACGGATAGCGCTAGAAATATAGCACCGATCCAGAAAGACGACTCAACCAACATGGACATCTTTCTAGAGCTTATTATTTTCTCTCCAGAAAGAAGCGATTCTTTTTGCATTTTAATTTTAGTCTTTGTGCGGTTATAAGGTTTATCTGTAGGAGCTAATGGCATTTTATTTGTCGACTAAAAATGCGCTTTTTATGAGAAAGTAGCCGTTTCTCTGTTTTTCATCCCATATTCTTTCTGAATCCGTTATCTTGATCTTTTTTTTGAATATAGGCGAATCTATGACGAAACTCTCGTATTCCCCGCCTTCTCCTGCTATGTTTATGCCGTATTTTTCGTGGATTTTTACCAGTTTATCTATAAACTCTTTATCCAGCTCTTTGCCGAGCCACTCTTTGTCCAGCCCTTCAGCACCTATCCCGCTGAAAATGGCTACGAATCCGTTATCGACCACTTCTCTTACGTATTTTTCCTGATCTACACCCCATAAAGGAGCGATGCTTTTAAGAGAAAGTTCGCTGCAGATCGTATCTATCCTGTTTTTCTGGTAGCTGCTTGCTATAGCACCGCTGACTACGCCGTCTATATCTTCTTTTATGTGTGAAAGTATCCTCTTGAGCTCCTCCACTTCGTGTTCTTTTTCGCCAGAAACTTCCTCGAATATATGTTTTATACCGATAGAATCGGCCTGCAGGCGGGTCCATTCGATGTCAGGTACGTGGAACATGTAGCTGTCCGTTCTTCTGGGCGAAGCAGTTATCAAATACTTGACTTCGTGTCCGTCCTTCATTGCTTTGTATACGGAAAAAGTACTGTCCTTTCCTCCGCTGAAGACCGCCGCTAACCTCATACTTTTAGTCTATCCTTCAGTATACGTTTTAATTCTGTCTTTACGTGCTCTTTCGTTCCGTCGTTGACTATCGAAGCATCTGACATTTTCTTGGTAGTATCCAGGTCGAACATATCTGTCTCCCGTGCATCGTGCCTTATGAAATCGGCGTAGTTCTCAGGAGCGTCTTCACGTTTTCTGTTCACAAGTCTTTTATACCTAAGTTTCTTCGGTGCGTATATGAAGATGTTAATGAAATTGCCATCGAATCTCTTTTTGTAGAAAGTTATGTCCGTAGGCAACCTTATGCCCGGAATCACTATTTTTCTTTTCCCGGATCTCGATATTTTCATGTGACAGAGCTCCATAATGTAATTGTTCCCATATTTTTTTCTAAGTTGCTTTTGGATATTCTGCTGTTTTTCACGCGTTATTTCTTTGCCGTATTTTTTCATAAATCCTCTCACGAGCTCTCCGGGGGATACCTTATAGAATTTATAATCTTTAATGAGAATATCAGCGATGAAATCTTTGCCTCCACCAGGCAGCGAACTGAGACCGACTATCAATGTTTGAGATTTGAATGCCCGTATCATAGGTTATTAATTCATCTTTTGTTTAAATCCATGCCTACTTTCGGAAGTATTGTTTATAGACACCGGGCTCAAAACTTAAAATCTATTCACTTTAGCCTTAAAGCGTCAAGTACGTGCGGGGCGGCAGTTTCTATCCTGTATCTTTTTCTTATGTAGTGTGCGAGTTCAAGTATCTTGCTTTCTTCGCCGTGGTTCAGTATTATCTTGCGGGGTTTCGGCTTCATATCGTGGACATAACGCTCCAGCTGCAGCCTATCAGAGTGGCCGGAGAAGCCTTCTATGGAGTATATAAGCGCATTTACTGAGAAATGTCTGGTCTGGCCGTTAAGTTCTATATCCACTTCCCTTCCGCCGTTCTGCAGTGTTCTCCCCAGCGTACCACTGCCCTGATATGATACAAGAACTACGGAGTTTTTATCGCTTTCGCAAAGGTTGGCAAAATAGCTGACAGAAGGCCCTCCGTTCATCATGCCAGATGTGGCAAGTATGACCGCAGGACCTCCGGAAAGTATCTGCTGCCTTTCCTCGTCGCTTACCGTATGTTTGAATATAGGGGACATGAACGGATTGTTGTTATGCTCCAATATCCTGCGTTTAGTATCGATGTTCATGAACTCAGGATATACCGTGTATATAGCGGTCACATCCCAAAGCATTCCATCCACGACGACTGGTATCTCCGGCAGAAGCCCGTAGCGCTGCCATTCTTCCACCAAAAGCATCAGCTCCTGCGCCCTCCCCACCCCCAGGACTGGTACAAGAATTTTCCCGCCTTTTGCGACGGTCTTTGTTATTATATCCAGGAAGAATTGTTCCGCCTCTTCCCTCGAAGGTTGCTGGTCGTTTTCGCCGCCGTAAGTGCTTTCCATTATGAGCGCTTCTGCCCTTTCGAAGACGCTGTCTGCTTTGTTGAGCGTCTTGGAGTCCGCATACTTGAAATCCCCGGTATAGACGGTATTGTAAAAACCATTACCTATGTTAGCATGCACGATTGCCGAGCCCAGAATATGTCCTGCATTGTGCAGAGTTATCCTTATATCGGATGTTATATCTGTTACCTCTTTGTAGTTTATTGGTACGGAATACTTTACCATCTCCTTTACATCGCCCACATCAAAAAGCGGCTTTGAGTTGGTCTTGCTGCTCAAAGAGATATAATCGAGATGCAACAAAGTCATGACATCCCGCGTCGGTGCAGTCAAATAGACAGGTCCCTTATATCCATATTTATAAAGTGCAGGAAGGAAACCACAGTGGTCAAGATGGCTGTGGGTTATTACAACCGCGTCCAATTTCGATACATCGAACTCAGGAGCATCTATCCTCGGCACAGGTTCCTTTGGGTTGCTGACGTCTATGCCGCAATCCATAAGGACGGAGCTGAAAGGTGTCTGCAGAAGGACAGCCGATCTTCCT
The DNA here is from genome assembly GCA_964648605.1 of Candidatus Woesearchaeota archaeon. Taxonomy (GTDB): domain Archaea; phylum Nanobdellota; class Nanobdellia; order Parvarchaeales; family Parvarchaeaceae; genus Parvarchaeum. The sequence continues at coordinate 5,369 of CAZYMW010000031.1, forward strand.
ACGTGCCTGAAACCACCGAGTGCGCTCAGTCTGACCCAGTATTTGTCGGTTATATCCAGGTTGGCATTGTATATCTTCTCGCCTATAGAATTCAGAAGCTTCCTTCTGAACTTTGAATTGGTATAAAGCATCTCTCTTATGGCTTTGACTATGTCGGATTTTATCAAGGGGTATCTGCTCAACGCTACTGACCACCCCGTCTCCTCCTTTATATTGTTCAGGAGCCTTCTGCCGTTTGCGGTTATCGTTTCGGGTCTCATGGACTCTATTGAGACTATGCTTCTTTCTTTATCGAACCATATCTCCTTGATATCCGCTTCCTTTTCGGCTATCCTTTTTATCGCTTTTTCGGAGTCTTCCTCCTCCATAAGAAGCGATGGGTCCAGTCTTATTTCCACTCTTTTTTTCTCCTTGCTGACTATAGATTTGACAAGGTCGGAACTGTTCAGGAAGAAATCTTTATTCTTCGTGTATACTATCACGTTGGATACTTCGAAGTTCATGTCCTCTATCAAAGACTTATCTCCTATAAGTTCGCTTATATCTTTTTTTATATCGTTCACAAAAACTCCAATAACTAAGATGCGGCCTTGTGTCACTTAGAGAGTATCTTGCCGAGCTCTGCTTCGCTAAGTTTTCTATAACCTTTCTTGTCGACTACGACGATATCGATACCGTTGCCTGTGAAAACGTCTCTTCTTGTAGAAGCGGATATCGATTTATGAGCAAGCTTTACAGCTTCTTCCTCTGACATGTTATCCTTGTATTCTGCTTCCATAACCCCTAGAGATATTACGCTGCCGCTGCCTATAGAAGTATATTTATCGGAAATTTTTGAACCCGCAGTGTCAAGCACATATAGTTCTGGTCTGGTGTCGTATCCGCCAACAATGAAAGCGCTTCCTATAAGACCCATTCTGTTACCGAATAGTATGGTTGAGAACAGTCCTACAGCGGCTTTGACCTTCATCTTTAAACCCGATCTAACTTCGTATAAAGCTATTTCAGACTGCATGAGTTTAATGAGCGCCTGTACATCTGCTACAGAACCAGCCATGGTTATTCCGATGCTGTCACTGAGCTTGTCTATTTTTTCGAAAGTAGCCAGGGCTATATTTCCTTCGGATACCTTCTTATCAGCTGCCAGCACCACACCATCCCTGTAAACCATACCGATGGTCGTAGTCCCCGTTTTAAGCTCGTCCATAACACTATCTCAGAATCATTATTTATATGACTTGAAGAGTATAAAAAGCTTTTCGTTTCTGGAGCAGCCATCAAAATTTTATGCAGGAGCCAAAAGAAAATTCCACGATAAATATTAAAAGAATATAAATCTAACTAAAGTTTTTACTAAACCGCGTTTTTACTCTTATTAGCGCCTTCAACTAGAATAAAAATACATAAGTACTATCTGTTATTAAAGATATATGAAAGAGATACCTTTAGAAGATTTTTATAAATTTATAAAAACTCATAATTC
>CAZYMW010000032.1:0-6808 GCA_964648605.1 Candidatus Woesearchaeota archaeon
CTATATCCGTACTTGTTATCTTGTGTGAGAATATCCTTTTTTTATTCTCAGAAACCGTTTCTGGCTGTTTTTCTGTCTTTGCAGCGGTTTCTGTCTTTTCGTGTTTTTCCCCTTCGTATTGCTTCTCAACGGCTTTTCTTTGAGTCTGCTTTTTATACGACGGTTCTTCGAGTGGTTTTTCCGTTTCCTGGATGCTTTCCAGCTTTTTTTCTTCTTCCTTTTCTTCTTTGGATAGCCTCTGCTGTATGGAATTTATAGACTCTTTCAGTTTCTTCTTTATAAAATCGAACATAACATACTCATACGATGTTAATATGAAGCATCGAGCACTTAAATCTGGTTTTTGGAGCTGTTGTATTCTTCGTAAAGCTTGTTGGCTTCTTGCTCTAACTTGATGCCTTCTTTCTGAAGCTGCTGTACCATCTGCAGCGCCTGGTTCAGGTCTGCATTGACTTCCTTAATATCGCTCTCGAGTTTTTTCCTTATATCCTTAATGTCCATCTGTTTGAATATGTTGCTTCCTATATCAACAATGCCCGACGAAAAGTCGTTTATGACTCCTTTGAAGAATATATCAGGGGTATAAGGCACCATTATCTCTTTTTCCCCGTGTTTCAGCTCTTCAAGCCCGAAAAGAGATTCACTCAGCGAGTTCTGCGTCGTTTCTAATGTGTTTATAGTGCTTATGTAGCTTTCCAGTTCTCTTCTTATGTATTCCACTTCCATCAATCTTTTACTGAGAGCTTCTTCCTTATTTTCCATGCTACTTGACCTCCTTCGTCTTTATGACGTCCACTTTCACGGTGTTTTTATCATCCTTTATGCAAACGACTCTTATTTTAACGGGAGGGTTCTGCATCCCGTTTTTAAAGAGTTCCTCGTTCAGAGGGATTGCTATTTTTACCTCCTTCGCTTTCAGCTGTTTCTTTACAAACTTTGATAGGAATTTAACGGCTGCGGAAGCCTTCTTGTATCTAGGCACCCCTTCGATTGCCTTTCTAAGGTGCACCGTCATTATTTTTTGTTCTGCCATAGCTATCTTCCGACGTTTTGATTGAGCCTAGACCTGTCGATCTTCCTCGTACCATATTTTCTTAACTGAGCGAAGACGGGCGGTCTTCTGACCTTGCGTGCGTGTTTTATCAATTTTCTTTTGTCGGCTGCTGATTTGTTTCTGCTCATATTTTCCTGTTAAACGTTATCCTGCTTTCCTTCTTATTATCTGATATGGCTTCGAGAAGCTCCTTCAGCTTCTTATCATCTATAACACCCTTTAATCTGTCCGATAAAGCGGATTGTAGTATTAGATTCTCTACGTTCTCGGCTATCTCCGGGTGTGCGTAGCGGATGCTCCCCAATCGTTCCCTAGCTTCTTTTGTCATGTACTTTGTGAATATCTCGTGTTTCAACGCTTCTAACTGCCTCCTCTGCTTATCATCTTCCGGATTTGGGAATTGCATATCACTTAGCCATCTTTTTGGCCGTTCTGTCGACCAAAGAGATTCCTTTTGGAGAGATCCTTCTGCCGGGTCTGTTCTGTATCTTTACTTTCGCTATCAAACCCGATTGTTCGAGCTGCTGCAAAAGCTTCCTTATTATGGCTCCTCCCGCCGGCTTGAAGTGCTTTCCGCTGTATCTATTTTTCTCCTTATCACCATACACTCTTCTTAGCCTGTTAACGCCTATAGGTCTGTTATTGAGATACGTTCTCCTAAGTATGCTGGCGCCCCTGAGATACCACCAATCGTTCTGGGAAGGCACTCTATCCTTAGCTGAACCCGTCTTGACAAATTTGGACCATTCCGGAGGGGTCAGAAGCTTTTCTTTCTTCAATTCCTCGGCTAACGAATTCACCAGTTCTATTTGGTTTACATCACTTGCTCTTAACATACTTCAGTTTTCTTACATTACCGCAATTTAAACATTTATACGTTATATTTTTATTTTTGAGCCTTACGATGGCTGTTCTACCGGGTACAAGGATTCTTTTGCATCGTCTGCATATTAAAAGCTTCTCCTCGGTCGATAAGTCGGGCTTTTGTGATAGATAAATCCTGTAAGCTATATAGGCATATCTATTTGATAATTTCCTGTCGGTATCGTAAAGCCGCAGAGCCTCTTTTACCAAGAAATTATAATCCCGCTCAAACGAGCTTTTGTTCTTTTTTTTAAACATAATACTATATATATTTCCTTATTAAAACGCTTGCTTATTTTGTAATATTTACAAACTTCGCGTTTTAGAAACGTATTTAAATAACGCAAATCTCTTAAGAAGTGTTGTGTTCCGAAAGGAACACCGAACCGAAAAAAATGGAGGTAGGATGGTAAAGAAGCCTATGAAAAAACAGGAAGAGGATGAATACATCGAGGAGAACGAACCGGCAGACGATTCGTTCGACGACCCTGATGAAGACGACGGCGATCTAGATAGCGACGACTTTTAATAAACTGCTTTTCATTTTTTATTTTTAATTTTTTAAAGCCGGAATTTTTCCCGGTTATATTTTCTTTAGGACTAGGACGAGATTCTCTTTCGAAAATTCCTCTGACAACACTCCTTCCCCTCTTTCCCGTTTTATTATTTTTAAATACAACCTTTTGCCGCAAACTGCCCTGACTTCTATCGAATTCTCCATCTTTATTATGCTTATGTCGGATTTGCTTTTAACACCAGGCAGGGTTATTATATGAGCTATGCTGCCGTGCATATTGGTGATAGCTTCTTCGGGTTCTACGACCTCTTCTATCGAATCTGTACGTTTTTCCAGTGGATTCTTCTGGGTGTGTTTAGACATTGTCTGTGTTTGCAATAATCCACCGATCATGGTGTTTAGAAGAGGCCCGACCATCTGCTGAACCATCTTATTGACGTCGAGATTCCCATCGATTCCGTTCTGTGTTTTCCTTGATGGTGTACCGCAATTCGGACAAAAGTTCCAATCCTTCTCTAAATGGATTCCACAGACATTACATTTTTTCTTCAACCCATTAAGCATACTTTATCACCCTGTTAAGCGCAGTTTCGGTGATTCTGAAAGTGCAGACTTTCGGCCGATCTGACTTCGAATATTTTTAACCATTGTTTACTAATTCATCCTTTATTTAAATTCGTGCCTACTTTCGAAAATACCGACATTTTATACGCTGAATACTGCCCAAAAAAAGTATTAAATTAGATGACAGCTATAATATTCTTATATGCACGGGGTCGCAGTTATCATCGGCTTGGTTTTAATAATAGCCGGCGGTATAATGTTAATTACTTTCAACGTTCCTGTTGTAACAGCGCTGCTAACAAAATTATTCGGCTATAGTCCCGTAGGTAGAATTCTGACGTCGGTAGGCGCCATAGTTATAGGTTTTATTATAATGGTGTTCATCGGGTTTCGCCAGAAACGTGGAAAGTACTTTAAATATTATTAGAAGCGTATGGGCTTCATAGGCACGGACATAACGAACGGTGATGCAGAGGTTATTCTGACTTCGTTGGTAAAGGTATATTCCGGCATACCTGCTGAACTGAAGCAGTATATACCCAAGTTAGAAACCATCTTAGAAGCGATACCTGACGAAGCTAGAAAATATTCGCTGGAAGACTTGATAAAACTTCTGTCTTGGGCTACGCAAAACCAGATAGTGTTCTGATCCCTATAACGCTGCTATAGAATTCATAAAAGGGGATAAAAACCTGACCTGCAAAGGATTGCTTATCCTCCAGAAAAAGGAATGCCTGCAAACTCAATCTATAAGTAATTTCCAGGATAATATTATGCTTACGACGCCGAGAACCGCTGCAAACACTCCAAGATAGAGAAAATCGTATGTGATGGGTGCTACAGACGTTATCCCGACCAGGGCGCTTCTGCCGATATCTATGGCGTAACTTATAGGATTTAAATTTGCTATTGTCTGCAGCCATGGCGGCATAATAGACACAGGGAAAAAGGCGTTGCTTGTGAACAAAAGTGGAAGACTGAGCAGATTGGCTATAGCCGTAACGGTTTGCCAGTCTTTTGAATGCAAAGATAAAAGCACGAACAGCGATGACATACCGAATGCTAAAATGAAAAGAGCACCGAATGTCATCAAAGCTCCTCCAACGGAAAGATGGGCTAATGACATCCCAAGAAGTATCGCTACTATGAGTACGACCACTGCCTGTGCAAGAGCTCTTATAACACTGTTGAATATCTTCCCCAAAACAATAGAACCTCTTGGGACTGGAGTAGTTAAAATCTTGTCTAGGAAGCCGAACCGCCTATCCCAAACCACTGACATGCCGCTGAACATCGCTGTAAAAATAACTATAAAAGCAAGAACTCCGACCGTCAGAAAAGAGAAATAGCTAGTAGTGCCAAAAGTATGCATTAATAATGTACTACCCAGCGTATCGAGCACAGATTTCGGTATATTAAGTCCAGGTATATTGAACGAGCCGCTGGTGAAGATGCCAGCTATATTAAAAGCCTTCCCAAAAAGTCCCAGCCAGACAATCGGCTGTACCAATGATATTATCAGTATGAGAGGTGACATGTACCATTTTTTGAGATCTCTATCGGTAAGAGACCATAGGCTCCTTAGGAAGTGAAGAATTGTTACTTTTCCGGTGTTTTCGTGTCTGTCCATATCAACTCCTGCTCAACCTTATCGTCCTCCGTTGCGCCATTATAGTTTCATCGCTTGTTTCCTCTTCTCTCAAGGATCTGCCGGTATACTCCAGATAAACTTCATCTAGAGTAGGTTTAGTCATCGACAGCTTAGTGACTTTGTAGCCTTTCGAAGCCACCAAAGCTATAAGTTTTGGAGCGACGAGCTCGGAAGCTTTAGACTTTATTCTGTAGACATTACCGATTTTCTCCACAGTTTTCACACCTTTTATTTTTTTGAATAGCTCGTTTAGATTGGATTTTTCGTTGCTGACTGACAACTGTATGATATCGCCGCCCACGCTAGCTTTTAACCTGTTCGGAGAGTCTATCTTTATTATTTTACCACGATCCATTATAGCTATACGATCACATAGAGAGTCGGCTTCTTCTAAATAGTGTGTAGTCATGAACAGAGTCATTTTATAGTCATTTTTTAATTTTTTGATGTAGTCCCAAACGGCTGTTCTTGTCTGCACGTCTAGACCCAATGTAGGCTCGTCCAAGAAAAGTACCTTTGGATGGTTTATGAGACCTATCGCAAGTTCCAATCTTCTTCTCATACCTCCAGAGTATGTACTGACCTTTCTTTTCATAGCGTCGGTAAGTTCTACAAGCTTCATTAATTTTTCTATCGTAGATCCGGCTATTTTCCTTGGGATGCCATATAGATCCGCCACAAGAAGAGCGTTATCGAAACCTGTTAGATCTTCATCGGCAGTGAATTCCTGAGGTACGACACCGACTAATGCGCGTACTTTCTGCGCTGCGTGCCTGATGCTATGCCCTAGGATTGTTGCATCCCCAGACGTGGGCCGTATCAGGGTGGTAAGCATTTTTATTGTTGTTGTCTTGCCTGCGCCATTAGGTCCTAAGAATCCAAATATTTCACCTTCTTTGACACTGAAAGATATGCCGTCTACAGCTTTTGTTTTGGAATTGAAAGTTTTAGATAGATTCTTTACACGTATTATATCCATAAGTTAATTTTAAACATTTATTAAGTCTATATACAAATACACTATAAATAGTTTTCTTTAGCTTTGTTCGACGGTTAAGAAGTATTGTCCATAAAATTGTTAAAACACTTCATCACGGCTTTCTTCTTCAGCTCGTCTATGAGATCACGCAGCTCTTTTATGCTGTCGCTTATTGTAGGAACGAGTCTGTCTATCCCGTCTATCACTTCGTGTCTAACACGAGCATTATAAAAAGAGAATGTTTAAATACACGAAATTGTTGTTAACACAAAGAGGGATAAATAAATGGGTAGAATAAGAGGAAAAACAATAAGGCAGACCGTTTTAGAAGTGCTTAGACGCTACAAAAATTCCTTCGGCGATGATTTTGAGACGAACAAGCAGACTTTGAACAATATAGTTTCCACGGAAAAGGCTATGAGAAACAAAATAGCCGGCTATATAACAAAGCTGGCAAAAGAGAAAAAGATAGAGGAGTTCATAATAGAACATTCCACTAAATAGAACGCTTGAAAGACGATGGTTTTTTTCTGCAGCTGTAGATTGTCTTTTCTTATTGGTATGTGAATAAATATCTGATTTCTGTCAAGGAAGCTGTTTACTCTCCTACCTTGTTAACCGGATAGACAGTCGAAGTCATCGAATGCTTTATTTGCTGATTTTTAGCCTGCGATTTATATTATATCTTCTTCGGCGACGACCACAAAGTCTCCTATAGATATGACAGAATTGTAAGGTATTTGTTCGAAGCCTTTCTCATCTTTTTCGAACTGAAAAGTGTTGGCATAGGATGTCGGAGATTTTATCGTCAAAGAGACCAGTTCACCAGTCCTAACTTCATAAATCAGATCGTTGACAATACCCAGTTTCTTCCCACTTTTTCCGACCACTGTTTTACCAACAACTGCTTTTGCATCCATCCTTTCTCCTTTCGTTATCCCAGACATATAAACCTCCTAAATCAATATCGCAATTGCGACGTCATATTAAAATAAGGGAGGATACCAATTTAAAGCTTTCTTAGACGTGAAAGTGACGCATCAGTCCTTCTAAAAGCAGCAATCAAATGCCGTTTCCTTCGGCTTTTCCTGCTTCTCTGGCGTTGCTTGCTTCGGCTTTCTCTGAAGTAGAGGTATCATCTCCACGGGCGTTAATTTCCCTCCTGCCAAGGGTATCTTT